>CAZUWJ010000007.1:0-22633 GCA_964624315.1 uncultured Gammaproteobacteria bacterium | reverse complement strand
GGTGGAAAACAATATTTGGTTAAAACCGGAGAAAGTTTAAAAATTGAAAAATTAAAACCAGAAGAAGGTGAAAAAGTGGTTTTTGATAAAGTGCTTTTGACTGCCAAAGATGATGGTAGTGATGTAAAGATAGGTACTCCTTATATAGAAGATTTGACCATTGAAGCAACAGTTGAAAAACAAGGTAGAGCCAAAAAAATTAGAGTAGAAAAGTTCAAAAGAAAAATTAGATACCATAAAGTTCACGGGCATAGACAAAAATATACTCAAGTAAAAATAAAATAATTTTTAAAACTCCTACGTAGATATCTACGTAGGAGTTTTTTATTTTATTTTTTTGGTCTGACTGGTTATAATCTATTTTTAATAGCACTGCCCAGGGTTATTTCATCTGCGTATTGCAAATCTGATCCCATTGGCAGTCCTCTTGCCAGGCGAGTGACTTTGACGTCAGGGTTTATTTTTTTAATTTCTTTTTGAATATACATGGCGGTTGTTTCTCCATCCATATCCATATTAAAAGCTAATATTACCTCATCTATTTTTTCTGTCTTTATTCTTTTGAATAGTTCGGGTATTTTTGTTTTTGATAAACTATTTTGGTCGGTTAAATCTAGCAACTCTCTTATTATATGATAAATACCAGTATATTCTTTTGTTTTTTCTATAGCATTTTTTTGTTGAGGGCTATCTAGGACGCATATTTTTTTATGATTTCGGTTTTTGTCTAAACAAATACTGCATGGATCAGTGCTCGTAAAATCCCAGCATTTTTGACAGCTTTTTATTTCCTTCAAGGTATTGTTTAGATTTTTTTCTAAAAGTAAAACGTCTCCTTTACCTTTTTTTAGTAAATGATAAACATACCTCTCGGCCGTTCGTTGTCCGACAGTAGGTAATTTTTTGAATTCGTGTATTAATTTTTGAATTGCTTTTGGGTGCATGATTTTATTTCATTCCCGGGAAGTTTAAGCCTCCCATTTCTTGCATTTTGCTAGCCATTACTTTTTGCATTTTTTTCAGAGCGTCGTTTTGAGCTGATTTTATAGCTGATTGAAGTTTTTCTTTTTTATCAGGTGTAAGCAGTTCATCATCAATGGCTAAGCCAACCATTTTTAAATTACCATCCATAGTTAAGACAACTTTGTCGCCAGCTTCGCGAATGGTTACACTTTCATCGCTTAAAGAATCCTGTAATTTTTTGGCTTGACTGCGTAAATCTTTAAATTGTTTTAGTTTATTCAACATAAAGTATTGATTAATTATTAAATTTATTAAAATTGGGGTTCTGGCATTGGAGGAGCTCCTCCTTTTTGTAATTCTTCTTTTGTTTTTAGAGTTGGGGTAGAGGATTGTTCGGTGCGATAGTTACGAGCAAGACTTCTAAAAGAAGCAAATTGGGGATTGAATATTGTTTTAACTACTCCAGTTGGACCATTTCTGTGTTTTGATATATGGATTTCAGCAATATTTTTTTCATCTGGTGGTATGTCTTCGTCTCGATAATTTTTATCAGCTGATTTTCTATATATAAACATAACTACATCTGCATCCTGCTCAATAGAGCCAGATTCTCTCAGGTGAGATAGTTTTGGGATGGCAGGCTTGCTTTGCTCAACTACACGAGATAATTGGGACAAAGCCAAAACAGGAATGTTTAATTCACGGGCTATGCCTTTTAAGCCTCTGGTTATCTCGGCTACTTCTTGAACACGGCCGTCAGACGATTTTCTAGCAGAATCCATTAATTGCAAGTAGTCTATAACTATTAAGCTTAAACCATGCTCAGCTTGTAAGCGTCGGGCTTTTGTTCTAATTTGCATTATATTTAGACTGGCGGTGTCATCTATATAGATTGGAGCTTCTGATAAAACACCCATGGCGCGTCCTATTTTAGGAAAATCACCATCTTCTGGATTTTCTGATAAGTTTCCAGTACGTAATTTCCAAAGGTCAACTCCAGCCTCAGAACAAAGTAGACGGTCTACTAGTTGTTCTTTACTCATTTCTAATGAAAATAAACCAACTGGAGCTTTTAATTTGCTACCAATATTACGGACCATATCTAGTGCTAGTGAAGTTTTACCAACAGATGGACGAGCAGCCAAAACAATCAAATCTGATTTTTGTAAACCACCCAAAACATTGTCCAAATCATAAAAACCAGTTGCCAGTCCTCTCATTTGTCCTTTGTTTTTATGTAATTCATCAATTCTATCAAAAGCTTCTCCCAAAACTCCTTTAATAGGAGAAAAATTTTCTTTCATGTGAGTTTGGGATACTCCAAATAAATATTGTTGAGCAATATCTAGCGTTTTTTCCACATTGTCATCTTCTTCTTCAAATGATAATTTAGTAATTTCTTGACTAGCTTTTAATAATCTTCTTCTGGTAGCTTTGCGGTTAACAATCTGAGCATATTGATAGGCATTAGCTGAGGTGGGGACAGTATTTGTTAATTGAGCTAAGTATGTTTTACCTCCAATTGCACTTAATAAATCTTTTTCATTTAAACGGTTACTCAAAGTTAATAAATCAATTGGTTCATTTTTTTCAAATAATTCTAAAATATTTTCAAATATTTTTTCATGAGCGCTCTTATAAAAATCTTCTGGTGTAATAATATCAGCTATTTTTAACAAAGCATCTTTATCAATTAAAATAGCGCCCAAAAGAGACATTTCGGCTTCTAGGTTTTGAGGAGGTGTTTTGTCCATCATTTCAGACATAATTGTTTTGATTTTAGATGCTTAATTTTTAGCTTTTATATCTTAACCTAAAATGCTAAAGATTGGCAAGTGAAAGAGGTGGATGAACTGGGGAGAAACTGTGCCTTTTTTTGTTTTCGATTTTAGGCTATAATATAAATATGAAGAAATACTATATTTTAGGCGTAATATTGCCTATTTTAATGTTTTTAAATTTTCAATTTTTAAATTGGCATTTTTTAAGTGCTGGTTTGTTTTTAGTATTTTTAGCTGTACTTGGTAAAATATGTTTAAAAATTATTAATATTGGATTTAATTTTAAGATTAATATATTTAATAAAATTTTAGCTGTATTTTTTGGGTTCATAGTCGTATCTTTGTTTTTATCAGCTTCTATATTTTTTTATGGTTTTAATAATTTATCAGTTTTAGTTTCTTCCTTGCTTAGTTTGTTGTTTATTGTTGCGTTGATCTCAATAACTAAAAACTCAAAAAATAAAAAACCTAGATTGCAAGTTGATTTTTTAAAAGATTTTGTATTACCGATTCCAAAATTTTTAGTTTTTGTTTATTTAGGTTTAGTAAGTTTTGGTTTTTATCTACTTTATATCTCAAAAACAGATAATCTGATTTTAACTCCATGGCAAACAATTACCCCAAATTATATTTATGTTTTTTTTGCAACGGCATTGTTGTTGGTTTTTTTAATAATGTCAAAAATAAAATATAAAACAGTCTTGATGCTCCTAGTTGTTTTTAGTTTTTTAACTCATTTTTATTTACCTCTAACTCACCAGTTTTTTTATGGAGCCGATGGTTGGCGTCATTTAGCTGTAGAAAATCAAATTTTATCTAGTGGCCAAATTGTTTCCCCTAATCTAGATGAAGGGGCTAAGTTGTTAGTTAATAAATTTGATATAGGGAAATTAGCTTACACCCAGTTTTGGGGAGTTAATTTGTTGTTAAATAAAATTTTTAATTTTGATTTATTAAATATACTTATTTGGTTAGTGCCTATTTTATCTTCATTATTATTACCGTTGATATTTTTTGAAATAGCCCAAAGTTTGAGATGGGGCAAGAGAGAATCTTTACTGTTTGTTTGGTTTACATTTTTACCATTTGCCTTGCAGATTGTCGGGGCTATTAGTTTGCCTAATACTTTTGGTTTTTTAACTTTTGCATTTTTGTTTTTACTGATTTTGAAATATTTAAAGTCTGATAAAAATTTAAGCATTTTACTGTTGTTAGGTTCGTTAATGTTGTTTTCTTATTCATTATATTTTGTTTTATTTTGGTTGTTTCTTGGTTTAGTTGTACTTCATAAATTCGTAGGACAAAAAATAAAGCTTGGTTTTAGGGTGGGATTATCTTTGTTGATAGGAAGTGTTTTAATACTAGCTGATTTTATCGTAGGTAATAGTTTTTGGCAGGGGATTAATTTTTATGAAAGTTTAAAACAGGTTGTTGGTAATTTTAGTAGTTTTTATTTAGCCTCTGGTCCACGCCCACATGATATTGCGACTGGTAATGTACTATTTAACCAAGTGCCTGGCCATGCTTTTGTGCAAAATTATTTCACTAATAATATGTGGTGGTTAGTAATTTTTGCAGTTGTTTTCTTTGCTTTTGTATTTATTGGGTGGCTGAAGTTTTTAAGCTATAAAAATTATTATTTATTGTCAGTATTTACTTGTGGGGTAACGTTGGCTTATTTATCTAGATATTTATTGGGTGGAGAAAATCTTTTTGCTAGAAGATTAGATGTTATGTTAGGTTTTTTATTTATAGTTTTATTTATGGGAGGAATCTATTGGTTGCTTAGTATTTTTAAAAATAAAAAAAGTATTTTAATTTGTTTGTTTGTTTTTGGTGTTTTAACGAGTTCGGTAGCTATGACTGCTTCTTATGCGCTGGGACCAGATATTCGAGTTGTTGATAATAATGAATACACTGCTATAAAATATGTTTGGAGAGAGGGCGGATCGAGTAGAGATATTTGTGTGTTGTCAAAAACTTATCCCTTGCTCGTTTTAGAGGCGCTGTCTAACAGGCAAGTGGTAGGCGGGAATTTTCCAATTGATGAACACTTTGCTCAGGCAGAAAGAGAATTTTTTTATGATAAAATTACAAAAGATCCTAATCAGGATAGTTTGAACGAACTATTGAATTTTGTTGTAGCAGATGATTGTTGGTTGGTAGCCCAAAAAGATGATTTATTGATGAACGATTTTGTTTTAGAAAATGAGGATAGTTTAAGAAGGTTTGAGAATATAATTGTTTGGAAAATAAAAAAATAAATTAAATATAAAAATATGTGTATATTTTGTAAAATTATAGCTCGCGAAATTCCAAATTATACTGTTTATGAAGATGAAAATGTTTTGGCTTTTTTGGATATTGCTCCACATGCCAAAGGACATACTGTGGTTGTTCCTAAAAAACATTATGAAAGATTGTCAGATATGGATCTGGAAGTTTGGCAGGGTATCGCAGTGGGTTTAAAAAAAGTTCAAGAAAAATTAGAAATAGTTTTAAAACCAGATGGATTTAATATTGGTGTAAACGATGGTAAGGTTGCAGGACAAGTAGTTCCCCATGTTCACTGGCATGTTTTTCCTAGATTTGGAAAAGATGGAGGCGGTAGTGTACATTCGGTTATTAATAATCCTGGTGAAGAAAGTGTGGAAGATTTATATAAAAAGTTTTAATTTATGGGTTATTACACAACCTTGTCGTCAAATATAAAAGATGAAAATCCTTATTGGCGATATAAGCATGATAAATATAAGTTGGCCAATGGAAAAGAGGCTGATTATTATTATTTAGAAACAAATGGTAATGCTATGGTTGTGCCGGTTTTAGATGATGGTCGCTTGGTTTTGGTTATGCAACATCGTTACTTGAATCAAAAATTAAGTGTAGAGTTTCCCTGTGGAGGAATATTTGAAAATGAAACTCCGCTCGAGTGTGTTTCTAGAGAATTGTTAGAGGAGACTGGCTTTAGGGCTAAAGAGATAATGAAGGTTAGTAGTTTTGAGCCCTTAAACGGCTTGGCACGCGATACTACTCATTTGTTTATAGGTTATGGTATAGTTCAGGAACAGGAGCCTGTATTAGACGAAACAGAAGATGTGGAAGTTGTAATACGTCGGGTAGATGAATTTGAAGAAATGATTAGAAGAGGTGAGGTGTGGGATGGTCAGACTTTGGCTTCTTGGGCGGTTGCTTCGGAGTATGTTAAAAAATATTTGAGTTAGGTTGTGATTAATGTTTCTATAGACAGGTTTTCTTTTTTGTGTTATAATAATTTATTAGAATATAATGTAGAGTACAAAAATAAGGAGGAGGGAGTAAAATTGTGGCAGATTCAGTAATTCAAAATTGGATCAAAGTTGAAAAAGAGGTAAAAGAGGGGGAGATGACTGGAGCCTGCCATTCTGGTATATGTAAGGGGCAACCCAGGGTGATGGAGCTGTTTGTTACTGGGTCTGGCAGAAAGGTTTATAAGTGCGTTACATGTGGTGCTAAAACCCTTCTTTAATTTTGGGCATATTTTATGCCCTTTTTTCTTTATTTATTTTTAAATTTGTAGTATAATATTAATGTTTATGGATGAAGAAATTAAAAAACAAGAACCAATAAAAAATAATTTTACCGCCAATCCTGAGGTGAATATTTTTGCGTCTACAAATTTTCGCAATCAACAAAGAAAATTTGGTATAAAATTAGACGATCGCCGTCGTCATATGTATGTGGTAGGAAAAACTGGTATGGGTAAAACCACCATGCTTGAGAATATGGTTTTAAATGATATTTATGCTGGACATGGAGTTGGCGTAGTTGATCCTCATGGTGATTTTGCAGAAAAAATTATTAACTATATTCCAGCTCATCGTATTAATGATGTTGTGTATTTTAATCCAGCTGATTTGAATTATCCGATTGGTTTTAATATATTAGAAATGATTAATCCAGATCACAAACATTTGGTTGCTTCTGGTTTGATGGGTGTTTTCAAAAAGATTTGGGTAGATATGTGGTCTTCTAGAATGGAATATATTTTAAATAATACTATTTTAGCTTTACTTGATTTTCCTAACACAACTTTGCTTGGGATAAATAGACTTTTGTCAGACGCTGATTACAGAAAGAGAGTTGTGCAAACTATTAAAGATCCGGTAGTAAAATCTTTTTGGAATATTGAATTTGCGTCTTATAATGATCGTTACCGTCAAGAAGCAGTAGCTCCTATCCAAAATAAAATTGGTCAGTTTTTGTCTGCCTCGGTTATCCGTAATATTGTGGCTCAGGTTAAATCAAAAATAGATATTAGGAATATAATGGATGAAAGAAAGATTTTTATAATGAATCTTTCAAAGGGTAGGATAGGGGAGGACAACTCAAAATTATTAGGTGGAATGTTAATTACCAAAATACAATTGGCTGCTATGGAGAGAGTTGATACTCCAGAGGCGGAAAGAGCTGATTTCTTTTTATATGTTGATGAGTTTCAAAATTTTGCTACAGAAAGTTTTTCACATATTTTGTCAGAAGCTAGAAAATATCATTTGGGGTTAATAATGGCTCATCAATATATGGAACAGCTAGATGAAACTGTTTTAGCGGCTGTGCTTGGTAATGTGGGGACTATTAGCACTTTTAGAGTTGGGTCAACTGATTCTGAAGTTTTGGCCAAAGAATTTGCGCCTGTATTTTTAGAAGAAGATTTAATAAATTTACCTAAATATAATATTTATTTGAAGTTAATGATAGAGGGTGTGGCTTCTCGTCCTTTTTCAGCTGACACTTTGCCACCAATAGGTTATCCGACTGATTCTTTTGAAAAAATAGTTAAAGTTTCTCGTGAGCGTTATGCAGTTGCCAGAGAAGATATTGAAGATAAAATAATGAGTTGGAGTGGTATGGGTTCGTCAGAAGAAAAAATTGAACCTCAAAAGAAAGTTAATGATTATTCTCAGAGTAAATATAACGCCAAGGCTGATCAAGCTCAGAAAAAATCTCCTCAACAAAATAAGAATAAAAATAGTAATGAAGGCAAAAATAATAATAGAAATAATAATAAGAGAAATGATGGTGAGAGGAATAAAGGACAACAAAATAGTAAAGATAAAAATTTTAATCCTCAAGAGATTAAAAAAGTAGAAAAAGTTTCTGTGGTAGATATTTCACAAAAAGGTATTAGTCTGTCAGATGCAATGAAAAATAATTATCCTGCTAAATTTAAAAAACGCGAGGATCGTAGTCCTGAAAATAAACCAAAAGCGATTGAGTCAAAGCCCCGCATTGATAATTCGTCAGTTGCTGAAGAGTCTGGTAGTGGGGAGAGAAAAAAAGAAAATAATCAAAATAAAAATATAAATGATACAAACCAAAAGCGAATGGTTTTAAATGAAGAAAAAGCGAGCGAATCAAAACTTAAAATTGATCAACAAGATAAACCTGCTGTTAGAGATGGGCAAAGTGTTTTAAATCAACAAAAAAAAATAGAATCTAAAGAAGTGAGAGTGGGTGAACCGAAGCCTGTTAGTAATAATTCGTCATCTAGTGTTGGGGAGGTAAAAACTTTACGCCCTGATGAAGTTGTTAAATTTGATCAAGATTATGATGATGCTTATCGCTATGATATTTAAGTTATGTTTAAAAAAATTTTAAAAAAAGATTTGAAGATTTATGTACCGCCGGTTGATAGTCATAAAGGAGACAATGGTCGGCTGTTAATCATTGCTGGATCTGATAAATATCACGGGGCTTTGCTAATGTGTGCTGCCACTGCTTCCAAGTTGGTGGATTTTGTTTATATATATACCACTACTGATAATTTTGAAATTATAAAAAAAATTAGAGAAAAATTAGCAGAGTTTATATATATTAGTAAAAAGGATTTAAAAGAAACCATAAAAGAAGTTGATGCTGTTTTGATTGGTCCTGGATTATTGCCTGATAGGAAAACTAAAAAGATTCTAAAAAATATATTATTAAACTATCCAGATAAAAAGATCTTGATTGATGCTGGAGCTTTGAGAGTTTTAAATAAAAGTTGGCTTCACAAAAATTGTATTTTAACTCCTCACAAACATGAATATAAAATTTTATTTGGAGAATATCCTGATCCAAAAAATATTAAAATTATCTCAAAAAATTGTCCAGCCTTGATAGTTATTAAGGGCAGTGTTGATTATATTTGCCAGTTAGGAGAATGTTTTGAGCATGCAGGTGGTAATGCTGGTATGACCAAAGGTGGGACAGGGGATATATTGTCCGGTCTTTTAGCTGGACTTTTAACCAAGAATAACACCTTGACATCTGCCAAAATAGCTGTTTATATAAATAAAAAGGCAGGGGAGAGTTTATTTAAAGAATTAGGGTATTTTTATAGTGCTACGGATTTGATCGGGAGTATTCAAAAGGAATTAAAAAATATAATTTAGTTATGCAACATATAAAATTTTTTAAAGATATAAATAAAGCCAGCGTATCAGAAGCTGGGGGTAAGGGCGCTTCACTGGGTGAAATGATAGGGGCGGGTATTCCGGTTCCACCTGGTTTTGTAGTGATTGCTGATGCTTTTGATAGATTTGTAGAGGAAACACACCTCAAAGAAGAAATAGAAGCTAGGCTTGCCGAAGTTGATCCAGATAATACGAATACAGTGGACAAAGCTAGTAATGTTTTACGAGATGTAATTCATGATACTCCTATGCCAGAGGATTTAGAAATAGAAATTTTAAAGGCGTTTGATGAATTGGGGGCAGAATATGTGGCGATTAGATCTTCAGCCACGGCCGAAGATAGTAAGATTGCTAGCTGGGCAGGGGAGTTGGATACTTTTTTAAATATTACTCGTGAAAATGTTTTGGTAAAAGTTCGTGAATGTTGGTCATCTTTATTTGCTCCACGGGCGATTTTTTATCGTCATGAAAAAGGTTTGATAGATGCTTATGTTTCGGTAGCAGTGGTTGTACAAAAAATGATTCAATCAGAAATTTCAGGGATTGCTTTTACAGTTCACCCGGTAACCGAAGATCCAAATCAGATGATAATTGAAGCAGGTTTTGGCTTAGGAGAAGCTGTGGTGTCAGGTCAAATTACACCTGATAGTTATATCATTTTAAAAGATGATATGAGTATTTTAGATATTAATATTGGTGGACAGAGTAAAAAATTAATTAAAGACGAGTTTGAAAATAAATGGGTAGAACTGGGAGAAGAAGGAGAAAAACAAAAACTTACGAGCAAAGAAATAATTGAGATGGCAAAAGTTTGTAAAAGAATAGAAGATCATTATGGATTTCCGTGTGATATTGAATGGGCGATAGAGGGTAATAAGATATATATTACTCAGAGTAGGCCAATTACGACTTTGAAATAGAAATTAAAAAACTCCTAGAGAGATATCTCTCTAGGAGTTTTTTAATTAGAAAATTTAGATTTTGACAAAACACCAAAAATATATTATAATTCAGTTATAAATTGGGATTATACTCCCAAAAGGTCGTTTAATTTAATCTCAAAAACAATTTGAGAATATAAAATATAAATAGAATGTCATTTGATAATACAGACAGACAAATGTATGATGTGAACTTGACTTGCTCTAAATGCGGAGCTCACATTTCACAATTGCCTTTCCAGCCTTCTGGCGATCGTCCAGTTTATTGCTCTGATTGTAACCGTGCTCATCGTGAAAGCATGAATAAAAACGATAACTCACAAAGAAGAATGTATGACGTTGATGTAGATTGTGCTGGCTGTGGTGCTCACATCAGCCAACTTCCTTTTCAACCTTCTGGCGATAAACCAATCTATTGCCGTGAATGTTTAGCTAAAAATAGAGCTTAACAAAAAACAACATTAAAAACTCTTCTACCTTTGGTGGGGGAGTTTTAAGTTGTAAAAATCTGTATAGTCCTGTATAGTATATGTAAGTGTTTAAGAAGTTGTCATTCTGATCCGCCGGGTGGCGGAGAAGAATCTAAAAACAATGGCATTAGATCCTTCGGTTCCTCAGGATGACAGTGGTATAGTGGAAATGTTTAGGGTGACGTGGTGACATAAAGATGGCATTAGATCCTTCGGCTCCTCAGGATGACAAAAAAAGTAAAATATAAAATATAAAATATTTATGGATAAAAAGGTAATAGAACAATTAACTTGGCCCGCAATATTCTTATTTTTTGGAATTATCAGCAAGAATGTATTCTTTGTGATAGTTGCTTTTGTTTGGGGTTTGTTAATTTTAAAAAAAGAAAATGTTCAGTTTAATAATTTTTTCAATAATATAAATTTTAAAAAAACTAATTTTAATAACATAAATAACAATATGGAAACAATTGACCCAAAGCAAAAAAAGAAGTTAATAAGTTGGTCTATTTTAGCAGTTTTGGTAGTTTTGTTTTTGGCAAAATCTATCATTATTATCCCGGCTGGTTATACTGGAATTTATCATCTGTTTGGTAAGGTAAAAGATACTGCTTATCCATCAGGTATACATTTGGTATTTCCGCTCGCCAAGATAGAAAAAATGTCTATTAGGACTCAAGAATATACCATGAGTGTTGCTACCGCTGAAGGTAAGGTAAAAGGGGATGATTCAATCACTGCCTTAACTAAAGAAGGCTTGAATGTTACTCTTGATTTAACGGTCTTGTATAATTTAACACAAGCGGGTGCCCCAGAAGTGTATAAAACTATTGGTTTAAATTATGAAGAAATAATTATTCGTCCAGAAATAAGGACTGCTATCCGTGAAGTGGTGGCTCAATATGAAGCTAAGGATATATACTCTGACAAAAGAGCTGAAGCTGGTGTTAAAATAATTGAGTATTTAAAAGACAAGATTGCTTCTCGTGGGATAGAAATAGAAGATGTTTTGCTTAGAAATGTAAATTTACCAGATAAACTAGCTGATAGTATAGAGGCAAAATTACAAGCTGAACAAGAATCTCAAAGATTTGATTTTGTTTTAGAAAAAGAAAGTAAAGAAGCAAATAGAAAAAGAATAGCGGCTGAAGGACAGAGGGATGCTCAAAAAATTATTAATCAAAGTTTAACTGATAGGTATTTACAATATTTGTATATTCAGGAATTGAAAGATAGAGAAGGGACAATTTATGTTCCAACCAATCCAAACAACGGAACTCCTTTGTTTAGAAATTTATAATTTATTTGTTTTAGGCAACACCCTTAAACAGGGTGTTGTTTATTTTTTGTGTATGATATAATAAATGTACTTAATTTTTAATTTTAACTATATGAAAAAAAGTATATTGTTTGCAGGTGTATTAGTTTTTCTTTTACCTGTCGCAGTTTTTGCTATGTATGCTGATGCCGATGATAACAAAGGTATACATGAGTCTGGCACGGGCTTAGAACAGCCAGAATTAAAGAAGGCCACAGCTCCGGTTGGTGGAGATGTAATGGTAACAGATCTCGGAGATGTTACAGTAGAAAATTTAGAAGCGGTTGAACTGCGTTCTGACGATGAGGTTTTGTACGGTCAGAATCAAGGAGAAAAAGCTAAGGGTATGCGTGATCCTGGTATTGGATTAAAAGAATCGGTATTAAAAGAGGAAAATAAAGGCACCGGTCAAGGTTTAGAAAGTAGTAATCAAATAAAAGAACAAAAAGGTGTAGATAACGGTAATGTGGGCTCAGAAAAGGCCGTACAAAGACGAAGTCAAGTGGCTAATTCTGTACAAGAAATGTTAAAGGTTGCTGATAGAGCAGAGAATAGTATGGGACAAAGAATAAGAACAGTAGCTCAAGAACAAAATCAAATTCAAGAACAAGCTGAGGTGGGTTTAGAACAAATTAAAAATAGGAATAAATTTGTTAGATTTTTTATCGGTCCGAATTATGGAGAGATAAATAGTGTTGAACAAAGGCTTGAAAATCATAATGAAAAGTTAGGAGAATTAAAACAAATAAAAGATGAATTAATTAGCGAGGTTGATGTTTCTGTTATTGAAACTCAAATTCAAAATATGGAACAGGTTTCTGAAGAGTTAAAAACAGAGTTACAAGAGCAGGAAAAAGGTTTTAGTTTGTTTGGTTGGCTGAATAGATTGTTTAATAAATAGTAGTAATTTTAAAATATTAAAAACCACCTTGTTGCAGAGGTGGTTTTTGTTAGTTATCTTTTATATTTTATGGTATAATATTTGTGTTATTAAAGACTTGACTTTTTTGTTTTAAGTATGTATCATTAGGAGTACTTATTATTAAGATATGATTATATGACTATCAAAGCTAACAAACATTTTAAGAAAGATTTTCTGCTAAAAATACAAGATTTATTGTTAAAAGAAAAGCAAGAAATAATTGTTAAATTAGAAAAATTGGGTAAAAAAATACCAGACAGCGTAGATGATTATGACGCTGATTATTTGGATATGGGTTCTGATGAAGATGATAACGTCCATGAAATAGAAGAATATTCTGTTAATGTAGTAACAGAAGAAAATTTAGAAAAGCAATTAAGAGATATAAATTCTGCTATAAAAAGATTGGGAGATGGAACTTATGGAGTTTGCAAATATACGGGCAAGCCAATAAGTGAAAAAAGATTGTTAGCCCGCCCAACCTCTAGCTCTTCAATAGAGGCTAAAAAATATTTACAAAATACTTAAAAATAAAAACACAAAAACACTCCTAACTGGGGTGTTTTTTTATTTTATGGTATAATATAGCCATGAAAAAACAAGAAAAAAATAAAGCTTGGGTTGTAACCGTAGATATGGGTTATGGCCATCTTCGGGCTTCTTATCCTTTGCTTGATATTGCTTTTGATAAAAAAATAATAGTTGCTAATAGATATCAGGGGATTAGCAGAAAAGATAGAGAAATTTGGTATAGTTCTCGTAAGGCTTATGAATTTTTTTCTAGGTTTAATAATATACCTTTGATAGGTAGAAAGCTTTTTAAAATTTTTGATAAATTTCAATCAATCGATAGTTTTTATCCAAAAAGAGATTTGTCAAAACCAAGTTTACAACTAAGACAAACATATCGTTTAATAAAAAAAGGTTGGGGCAAGCATTTGATAAAATATTTAAATAATGAAGATTTGCCTTTGATTACCCCCTTTTTTATAGTGGCTTATTTTGCTGAAGTGCATGGTTTTAAAAATGATGTTTATTTACTTGTTTGTGATGCTGATATTAGTAGGGCATGGGTTACTATGTGTCCACAAAAAAGTAAAATAAAATATTTGTGTCCTTGCAGGCGGGTAGTAGAGAGATTAAAGCTTTATGGAGTGCCAGAAAAAAATATTTTTTTGACTGGCTTCCCATTGCCTTTAGAAAATACAGGGGGGGCGAGGTTAAATATTTTGAAGCGTGATCTGATGGAGAGAATAATAAATTTGGATCCTGAACATCATTATCGTACAAAATATGGTGAAACCATAAAACAATTTTTAGGTGAAGATGTTAAAATGAATGCTAAACATACTCATCCTTTGACTTTAACTTTTGCGGTTGGGGGAGCGGGGGCACAAAAAAAATTAGCTCGTCAGATATTAAAAAGTCTAAAAAATAAAATTCAGAAAAATGAAATTAACTTGAATTTAGTAGCTGGTAGCCGTAATGATGTTTATCGTTATTTTCATAAAATTATTTGCGACACAGGTTTGAGTAATAGACTGGATAAAAATTTAAATATAATTTTTGCCGTAGATAAAGTTGATTATTTTAAAATTTTTAATGAAGCTTTGAAAAGAACAGATATTTTGTGGACTAAACCAAGTGAGTTGTCTTTTTATACAGCTTTGGGAATACCGATAATTATGGCGCCAACCATTGGTTCACAAGAAGAGTATAATAAATATTGGTTAACTAAAGTCGGTGGTGGCATGGATCAAGAAGATCCGCGCTATACCCACGATTGGTTGTTTGATTGGGTTAATAGCGGATGGTTAGCTGAAGCAGCGATGAGTGGATTTTTAGACGGTCGGCAGTTTGGAGTAGATAATATTAAAAAGGTGGTGTTTGAAGGAATAAAAGAACCGGCCAGCAACTATCAATTGTTATAAAAATATAAAAAAAGAAGCGGACCAGAGGGGCCCGCTTTGTGTTTGAAGAGATGTCGGCCTAGGCGGCTTTATTTTCTTCTTTTATACTACGTTCGGTAAGGCGGTATTTTTTACCGTCTTCCAAGCAAGAGTTAATCTTGCCTCCCCGTAGCCAAAGTCCTGCGCTGACCATGAACATGGTTTCGCCCAGCTGAAAAGAATGGCTGGGTTTGTAAACTTTGCCGTTTACCAGAACTTGGTGGGAAACGACTTCTATTAAGACACTACCTTTAAACTGAGCCATGTTTTTTTCTCCTGATGCATGACTGGTTATCTAAATGGCGAGCACTTTGCTCACCTTATCCTCTTTGTATAAAAGGGATAATATAAAAGTATAGCACATTTTTGCCTTTTTGTCAAGTATTTGACTCTTTCTCATCTTGATAAAAGGCAAAAATGTGCTTGCATTGTTAAGTTAGTTAAAAAACAGGTTTTTGCTTACAATTTTGGTTAAAATGTGGTAAAATGGGAATGTAATATACGTTGATTGTTGTTTTGAGTGAAGTGAATAATATTAAGTATGTTGTTAGATCCTTCGCTTCACTCAGGATGACAGTTACTATTTAGTAAATAAAAAATAATTAAAATTATGAAAAAAGCATCTATCTATTTTATCGTACTTGGTTTAGCACTTTTATTCACACCTAGTTTTGTTCATGCTGTAAATACTAGCGATGCTTTGAGGCATGGTCAATTAGTAAAAGATACTACCAGTAGGGCGGTTTATTATATTGGGCCAAATAATAAAAAATATCCATTTCCAGATGCTGGAACTTATTATAGTTGGTATGTAAATTTTGCTAGAGTAAAAAAAGTTGAAAAAAGTGTTTTAGATAAATTATCAAGCGGTAGTTTTGTAACTGTTAGACCAGGAGTTAAGTTAATTAAATTTGAAGGTAGTGAGAATGTTTATGCGGTTGATGACAACGAAGAGATTCGTCGTTTTAGAGGTACTTCGGTAGCAAAAAAAATCTATGGATCGTATTGGTATAAGTATGTGATAGAAGTGCCTTATGAGAATATTACTCACTATGTTATAGGTGAGGATATTAAAAAAGAATCTGATTATGATAAAAAACAAGTTACTATAGATAATTATAGTATTACCAAAGTAAAAAATTTAAAATATCCAGCCAGTACTAGAATAGTTGCTCCTCCGGCGGCCATTGTGGTAAAACCTACTTATAGTAATTTATTAACTAATATAGAAGAAAATTTAAGAGGAGCTTTGTCCCCTAAATTTATTGATACTAAAACTAGTTATTATTTAAAAGCTGGTTATGGTGAAAGTAGTGTTACTATTAAACCTGTATCAAAAGATAAAACTGCAGAAATTTGGATTGAAAATTTACAAGTGCCAAATGGAAAATCTTTAACTTTAAAATTAGAAACTGGTATTAATTATATAGATATTAAAGTTACTCCCAAAAAAGGTTATTCCAAAACTTATCGTTTAAGAGTTGTCAGAGAGGCTCAGCCAAATTATACGAATGCTTATTTGACTAATATTCGTGTTACTACTGCTCGTAGTAAATCATTCACTCCTTCTTTCAGCTCAACCGTAGAAGATTATGAAGTAAAGAGCATATGGTATTTAGGAAATCCAAAAATTTATGTTTATCCCAAAGAAAATGATTCAGCTGTTTATATAGATGGAATAAAAAAAAGGTATAAAAGCATACGGCTTAGTCCTGGCCAAAGCAAAAGAGTTTATATAAGGGTTATTGCCTACGATGGTACTAGTAAAACTTACAGCGTAGATATAGAAAAAGAAAAACGTCCATAAAATATTAATATTAAAAAACCCCGTTTAAATCGGGGTTTTTTAATGATTTAGTTATCCACAATTAAAAAATTATTTTAGGTGTATAATCTTTGTAGTTAGTTTAGTAAATAAATTTATGAAAAAATATGTATTTTTAGGAAGTTTTTTATTTTTTAGCCTAGCTTTGTTTGTTTCAGGTTGTGCTAAAAATAATTTAGTTAAAGAAAATTTAGATCAAAAAATAAAAGTAGCAGCGACTATCTTTCCTCTATATGACATTGTGCAAAGCATTGCCCAAGATAAAATAGAAACAAAATTAATATTGCCACCCGGTTCAAGTCCCCACACTTTTGAAGTTTCTCCTCAACAAGTAAAAAATATACAAGGCACAAAAGTATTTTTTATTATTGGACAAGGGGTGGATAGCTGGGTTCAAGGTTTGTTTCAAAATACTGATAATGCTGAAATTTTTAGTGTAGACAAAAATATCCATTTACAAGAATTTGAACATGAAGATGTTGATGAAAGTGAAAGCAGTGACGAATATGAACATAAAGGTGTAGACCCCCATTATTGGCTCAGCCCTGAAAATGCGGTTATTATAACTCAAGATGTTTTGTCAAAATTAGTTGAAATTGATCCTGAAAATCAAACATATTATGAAAAAAATGCTTTTGATTTTATAAATCAGCTACAAGGTAGAAGCGTTGGCTGGAAAGAAAAAATTAAAAATTTAGATAATAAAGAGTTGGTTGTTTTTCATGATGCTTGGGGTTATTTTTCAAAATATTTTGACTTAGAAATATTAGCTACTTTTGAACCTTTTCCAGGTAAAATTCCTAGTCCTAAATATTTAGCTAATTTACAAAATAGTATTAAAATACATAATACTAAAGCTTTGTTTGTTGAGCCACAATTATCATTTGAAACTGTTAGGGCATTGTCTGAAGATCTGGGAATAAATATTGCTGTGCTTGATCCTTTGGGCGGGACAGAAGGAAGAAATGGTTATATTAGCTTGATTGATTTTAATATTGAATCAATAATTACAGCATTGAAATAAACTTGCTTAAATAGTATAATATTTATAAGCCCTGATTAAAACTGGGTTTCTGTAGTATGGATAATATAATTAGCGTTAAAAATTTAACATATAAATTTGATAACTACGAAGCATTGGATTCGGTATCTTTTGATATAAAAACAGGGGAGGTAGTGTCGGTTATCGGTCCAAACGGATCAGGTAAAACAACTTTGATAAAAAATATTATAGGTGTTTATAAGCCAACCTCAGGAGTTGTCAAAATAAAAGGAGAAGAACCTAAAAAAAGTCGTAGTATTATTGGCTATGTTCCTCAGAGGTTTGATTTTGACAGGAGTATTCCAATATCAGTTTATGAATTTATGGGGTTAGAAAAGTGCGGTAAAAAAAAGCACGGCTGTGTTAATATTAGTCAATCTTTGAAACAGGTTGGTTTGGTTGGTGTTGAAAAAAAAGCTTTAGGAGCTTTGTCTGGAGGGCAATTTCAAAGAATGATGATTGCGAGGTCGTTGTTACACGAAAAAGAAATTTTGATTTTTGACGAACCTTCAACTGGTATAGATATAGCCGGAGAGCAGACTATTTATGATTTAATAGTAAAAATAAACAAAGAAAGAGGTACAACCTGTGTTATGGTTTCGCATGAATTAAATATCGTTAGTAAATATTCTAACAGGGTTTTGTGTTTGAATAAAAAGAAAATTTGTTATGGAACTCCGGAGACAGTTATTAATTCCAAAAATTTAAAAGATTTATACGGTATTTCAGCCGGACTATATCATTCTCATTAGTATGTTAGAGATTTTTCAATATCAATTCATGGTCAGGGCGATTTTAGCAGGTAGTTTTGTAGCTGTACTTTTGGGCTGGTTGGGTACTTTTATAATAGCCCGCAAAATGAGTTTTATGGGAGATGGGATCGCCCATTCTTCTTTGGCTGGGATTGCTTTGGCTTTGCTTTTGGGCTGGGCGCCTATTCCGACTGCGGTAATGTTTGCTATTGTAGTTGCAATTTGTATCTATTTACTTGAGAGTAAAACAAAAATTTCAACTGACGTGGCTATTGGCATTATGTTTACAACTGGCATGGCCATTGGCGTTATTCTATTACATTTTTATCAAGGTTATCAGCCAGAATTAATTAGCTATTTATTTGGTAATATTTTAACCATTAATAATTTTGATTTGTGGTCAATAATAATTACTGGAGCCATAGTTCTTATCTTAATTATTTTGAATTATAATAAGTTAGTTTTTACCACATTTGATAGGGAAGGGGCTTATTTGTCTGGCATCAATCCTTGGATTTATGATTTATTGCTTTATATTATCACAGCTGTTTCCATAGTTTTGAGTATTAAGTTAGTTGGTATTGTTTTGGTGTCAGCATTGCTTATAACTCCCAGTGCTTTTGCACGGCTCTATACAAATTCTTTTAAGTCTTTTACTATTTTGGCTGTTTTGGTATCTGTTTTGATTGTAGTTGTTGGTTTGATTTTGTCGTATTATTTAGATTTGCCATCAGGGGCAACTATTATTTTGACTGGGACAGGTTTATTTTTATTAGGTTATATATTTAAATTTTTAAAGAAATAAAGTTCAAATTAAAATATGACTTATCTAATAATATTTATATTAATTTCATTATCCGCTTTGTTTTCTGGTTTAACTTTGGGATTTTTTAGTTTGAACAGAGACGATATTAAACGCAAGGCAGACTTGGGTAATAAAGATGCAAAAGCGTTGTATTCTGTCCGTAAAAAAGGTTACTTACTTTTATCTACTCTTTTAATAGGTAATGTAGCGGTTAATTCTGTTCTGTCTATTTTTTTAGGTTCTATTACCAACGGTTTGAGTGCTTGGGTTATTTCTATCGTTTTGATAGTTTTGTTTGGTGAGATAGCTCCACAAGCTGTATTTTCTAGGCATGCCCTAACTTTGGGGGTTAAATTTGTTCCAATAATAAAATTTTTTATAATTATTTTTTATCCAATTTGTGCTCCGCTGTCATGGATGCTGTATAAAATGCTTGGTAAAGAACAGGATAAAATATATTCTAAACAAGAATTTGTAAAAATAATAGAAGCTCATGAAGACTCAAAATTTAGCGATATTGATGAAGATGAAGAAAAACTAGTACGCGGGGCTTTGTCTTTTTCTGATAAAAAAGTTTCAAAAATAATGACTCCTATTAAAGATGCCGTAATGTTAAATGGAGATAATTTATTTGATGAAAATACTATCCGTGTTATTTCATCCTTTGGACATTCCAGGATTCCTGTATTCAAGAGATCTAAACATAATATAGTCGGTCTTTTATACGTCAAGGATTTGGTTGTTAAAGAAGAGGGTAAAAGTTTGATTTTGGAAGATGTAATGCGACCGGGGGTTTTGTCTGTGGAATACAATACTCATCTTGATGATTTGTTAAATTCTTTTAAAAAGTCTCGTAAACATTTATACGTAGTTAGAGATAAAAAGGGTAAACCAGTTGGGATTGTAACGGTTGAGGATGTTTTAGAAGAAATAATAGGGGATGAGATAGTGGATGAGTATGATTAAAAAAATATGTACATTTAAATGTACATATTTTTTTGTTTAATTTTTATTTATCTTCCAGTTCGTCTTCGATTGTATTGAGTGTTGCCTTTATAATTTGCAGATGATCTTCCTCTGTTTTTTTGATAAAAATTTCTATTTTGGTTGTTATTAGAATAATTATTATCTGTTGGTTTATAATTTTTATCATTATAAACAGCCCTTTCTCTTTCTGGAGGTAGAGCAGGTAAGGCTAAAAGAGGCAATGATTTGTGTATTAGGCGTTCAATTTTTCTAACATCTGCTTTTTGAGGAGGTGTTACAAAAGAAATGGCTTTGCCATAGCTACCAGCTCGTCCTGTTCTGCCAATACGATGAACATAATCTTCTAAACTATCTGGTAGATCAAAGTTAATAACTAACCCAATATCTTTTACATCAATACCACGGGCAGCAATGTCAGTAGCTACCATTATGCGGAATTTTCCATTTTTAAATCCTTCTAAAGCAATTTTTCTTTGAGATTGAGAGCGGTTTGAATGAATTTCTGTGGCCGTATGTCTCATACCACGAATATCTCTAGCGATTCGTTTGGCACCGTGTTTTGTTCTAGAAAATAGCAACACTGTTTCGTTATCGTATTTTTCTAAAATAGCATCAAGCAAACGCATCTTATCATTTTTTTTGACTACAAATGCTTCTTGTTCTGTATTTTCACAAGATGTTCCTTGGGGAGCTATTTCAATCCTAAGAGGTAGCTTCATAAACTCACTCGCAAGTGAAGATATAGTTCTTGGCATTGTTGCAGAAAATAGCATGGTTTGTCTGTTTTTTTTAACGGTTTGTAATATGCGTTTGATTTGTGGTAGAAAACCCATGTCAAGCATACGATCGCCCTCGTCTAAAGTTAATATATTTATATGATCTAATCTACATAATCTTTGATTCATTAGATCAGCCAGTCTTCCTGGAGTGGCAATAATGATATGTGGATCGCGTCTTAGGGCTTTTACTTGAGCGTGTTGAGAAACACCGCCAATAATGACCGTACAGGTCATATGCAAAGCACTAGCAATAGGCTGGAGTGATTGTTCGATTTGGACTGCAAGCTCTCTGGTAGGGGCTAAAATTAAGCCCTGACCGTTAGTTTGGGCAATACGCTGTATCATTGGAATACCAAAAGCTAAGGTTTTGCCAGTTCCTGTCTGAGCAATACCTACTATGTCTTTGCCATTTAAGGCGTCAGGTATAACCTGATGTTGGATAGGAGTGGGTGTCTCGAATCTTTTTCTTTTTAGAGTAGACAGAATTTTTTCGTCTATTCCAAGATTGTCAAAATTTTTGACATTTTTTGCATCTTTTTTCATAAAATTATGTGTGACTCAATATTCTTACAGGCCACACAATGACGCTAAAAGACTCGAGCCGTCTTAGATATTAAAATCTAGACTTAAATTAATACTAGAGTATAGCATTCTTTGATATTTTTGTCAAGGGGTAGGGTTGTTTATTATGTTTTTAATTATAAAATAATATTAAATAAATATCCAATTATAATAATGCCGAGGGTTACTATTCCAAAAAAGCTTGCTAAGAGTGGCCATTTTAATACTTTTTTGAGTATTAAAGCTTCTGGCAAAGATAAGCCAACAATAGCCATCATAAAAGCTAATCCAGTACCAATCGGCACGCCTTTGGCAATGAGGGATTGGATGATAGGTATAACTCCACTGGCGTTAGAATATAGTGGAACAGCGAGTATGACAGCGAGGGGTACTCCCCAAATACCTGCTTTTTGTAAATAAATTTCAAAAAATCCTTGGGGAACATAGCCGTGGATAAGTGCTCCGACAGCTACACCTAAAAGAACATAAAGTATAATTTTTTTAATAATATTAAAAGCTTCTGCGCTGATGTTTTTAATTTTTTGTTTAGTAGTTGGGCTGTTTTTTTTGCAACAACAGCAGGCAGTTTTTTTTTCTTCAAAATTAATAACGTATTTTTCCATTTTTAATTTTTGTAATATAAAGCCACCTATGACACCCACCAAGATTCCGGCTATTATATAAAATATAGTTATTTTCCAACCGAATAGTCCAATAAAAAGAGCGATGGCTATTTCGTTTATAAGAGGGGATGTGATAAGAAAAGAAAAAGTTACGCCGAGAGGAATACCGGCTTGTATAAATCCGATTAAAAGAGGGATAGAAGAGCAGGAGCAAAATGGAGTGATGGCCCCGAAGCTTGAAGCTAAAACATAGTCTAATCCATATAATTTGTGTTTGCTTAAAAAATTTCTAAATTTATTAATTGGTAAATAGTATCTTAGAGCACTCATTATATGTGTGATAATAATGAGTAATATTAATATTTTTAAAATATCATAAATAAAAAAATTAAGTATTTCAGCTTGGGGGGTATTAATTTCTAAACTGACTACGTTGTATGTAAGCCAGTTGGAGAATAGTTCTATTGGATAAAATATA
>CAZUWJ010000006.1:0-25097 GCA_964624315.1 uncultured Gammaproteobacteria bacterium | reverse complement strand
GCTATATCCATATATTACTTTTTAAATATTAAACAATAGTGATAACTACTAACAGAAAAATTATCTACTAATTTAAAACCTAAACTTCCAGCCATTAAGATAACATTTTCTTTTTTTAAAACCATATCTTCATTCGGTCCAAGTGGGCCCAATTTTTTATCCCAATCAGTCAAAACCAAATAGCCATCTTCTTTTGTTAATCTTTTAGCCTCTTTTAGAA
Organism: uncultured Gammaproteobacteria bacterium; assembly: GCA_964624315.1. Lineage (GTDB taxonomy): Bacteria > Patescibacteriota > Patescibacteriia > Magasanikbacterales > GWA2-37-8 > CAZUWJ01. Next base: position 24,877 of record CAZUWJ010000006.1, on the reverse strand, counting down.
AATTTTCTTTATCTTTTGCTAAATATAAAACATTAACTATAAAACAAACATCTAAACTGCCATCTGGTATAGGAGTTAATCCATACCTTTCTAGATCAGACCAAACTATTTCTACATTATCATAACCCTCGCTTTTTTTACGACTTTCAATGCTTTCTAAAATATTTTTGATAACATCTATGGCATAAACTATTCCTTTTCCCCCCACTACTTTTGAAGCTGGAAAAACAAAATGTCCAGTTCTACCGCACCCTAAATCAGCCACTCTCATACCAGCGGATAAATCTATTTTCTCAAAAATTTTACTTGGATCGATCAAGGCAATCCCAGAATGTGACATATTTTAACGAATAAATATTTTACCAACTGTTTCCATCAAAAATCCTTCCCACATATTAGTTATAGCTAAAAAACCAAAAAAAATCAAGATCAAACCAATAAATTTTAGCATCAAACGAGTACCTCCGCTAGTACCAAGATTAGCCTCAGCCCAAGCTGAAGTGCCAAAATTTTCAATAAACCATTCCGTTTTAATAATTAAAAAGAGACTTGTTACAACCAATATTATTCCAATGAATATATGCATATTTTATTATTCAATATTTACTAATCTATGTGCCGGAGAGAGGATTTGAACCTCCACGGCCTTGCGACCACTACCACCTCAAGGTAGCGTGTATACCATTTCACCACTCCGACTTAAAATTTTCTATCTCTACCAACTACCATGTCTATTTTACCAGAGGCTAATTTTATTTTTATTTTTATTTCTTTTGATCTCTTTCCATCAGCCTCTACCACAAATGGACTATGACTTTTAACAACCATTTCTTCGAAAGGAAAAACGCTAGGATCTTCATAATTATATCCCCACCATTTCTTTTTAGTTAATGGCCTTAAAAAGGCTTCTAGCTTCCCATCTTGAGGATGAACAACAAAATCATCTTCTTTTTTGCTTTTATTCCAATAAAATGGTTGTAAATTACAAACTACTAATTCAGTTTTATCTTTTGAAGTAACTTTAAATCTCTCATCATAGCTGACTTCTATATCAGACGGCATAATATGTAGTTGAGAAACAAAATATCTATTATTCATCCAACCTATATCTAACTTTTCTCTTTTTCTACGAGACAAAACATCACAAGCATCTACTCCTATTGGTAGCCCCAACACTCCAGCGATACTATTATCTTTTCCTATTGGTAAAAAACCAAAAACCACATTACAGGTAGCGCTTCGAGACAAGACATGTCCAAAAGTTTTGTTATCCCCAGCTATTATAACTGTCTTTGCCCCTCTTTTTATTTCATCTTCTATTATCTCTTTAACATCAGTATAATTATTTAAACGCAAAATCTTACCAGCTATACCAAAATCAGTCAATCTTATCTCAATTGCCTTAACAACATTTTCATACTTTTTCTGACGCAAAAAATTATCGTATAAATACACGTACATAAAAAATTTAATTCATAAATTACTGATCCCCTTTTTCACCCTTTAAACCAACGCCCTTCTTTTTAGATTTTTTATTATCTTCTAATTGCATTTCTTTTATTGGCACTTTCATAACAATTTTACCCTGCAACAAGGCCCCAGCTTCTACTTTTAAAACTTTTACTTTAATATCTCCTAAAACTATCGCACCAGCAGTTAATTCAAGCGATTCTTTAACCCGAAGATTGCCTTTGACTGTACCAGAAATAGTAGCAGAGCCAGCATCAACATTGGCCATAATTTTAGCCCCCTGCTCTATCAAAAGGTGTTTACTAGTATGAACACTACCAGACACACTACCTTTTACTATAATATTACCTTCTGAAGCAAAGTCTCCTTCTACATTTACAGAAGGACCAACAACTGTATCCACCTCATCGGCTTGAGGCGCTTCGTATACTTTTGGCTCTTCTATTTCGCTTTTGTCTAGTGCAATATCAGCGGAGGGTTTTTGAAATATCATAGTTTTATTATTAAAAATTATTTATTAAAGTTTTAATGTCATTCCGAGCTTGTCGAGGAATCTTTCTCAGGAAGTTACTATTTAAAAGTACATACAAAGAAAGATCTCTCGACAAGCTCGGAATGACATCAACATTTATATTCTACTACAAATTTAGAGAAAAAACAAATCTATTTTTTAGTAGGCTTAATTGGTATCCAAAAACCAAATTCACTACCCTTATCCAAGCCTTTACTCTTGGCCCAGACTTCTCCCCCATGTTTTTCAATAAATTTTTTACACACATATATACCCAAACCTGTCCCAGGTATACCAGAAGGCGCAGCATTTGATCCACGATAAAATTTTTGAAAAAAATTAACCTCATCAATTTTACCAAAACCCAAACCCGTATCTTGTACCTGAACACGCAAACCATCGTCATGGGTATTTACCAAAATTTTAATTTCACCTTTAGGGGTATACTTAATAGCGTTATCTACATAGTTAAAAATAACATGTCTAATCTTCTCTTTATCTATATTAATTATTGGCAAATTTTTATTAGATTTATAGATTAATTTTAAACCTCTATCATTGGCCCTCTTACCCAATTCCATATAAACATCACTAGCCACATCTTGCAAACTAGCATCTTCAAAATTATACTTAGTCCTACCCTGTTCAATCCTGGAAATATCCAAAAATTCATCTATTAACTTAATAAGATGTTCATTGGCAACTGACATATTATTAAAAATTCCATCCATTTCTTTTGTTATTTTACCATAAGCATTATCTTTTAATAATTCCAAATAACCTTTTGCTATGCTAAGAGGTGTTCTCAGTTGGTGAGAGGCAACTGATAAAAATTCTGTTTTTTGTTTATCCAATTCTTTCAAACGGATATTTGCTATTCTCAACTGCTCCTTTTGTTCTATTTCTCTTCTAACACTTCTAACCAACAGAATACCCATGAAAGCAATAAACAAAGAAAATAGTAATTTCCAAATTATGCTCAAAATTGAACCAGACAAAAGGGCTTCTGTTAAAATAACTATCGTCATTAAACCAACTAAAAATTCAGTAGCAATCAACTTTATATTCAAAAATTTATGTTTAGTCAAAACATAAGCCATACTTAATACAAAAGGTATAATAAACAAATGGCTATAGGATATAAAATTTGTATTTTTTAAAATAGTAACTGCAAAAAACAAAAAGAATAACAACAAAAATATCATCATTACAAATCCACTAAAAATTACCATCATTGCTTGTTTCTCTTTACCCTTGGCCAAATAAGTTTTTTTAATCAACAAATAAATACCGTAAACAAAAAAGAAAACTAAGACTGAAGCATAAAAAAACATGCCTACACCTGGCACTGGAACAGGACCACCAGACTCATAATTTACACTCTTAAAAACATATGGGGTTAATGCCAAAAACATTTGTGTAAGTAATAATACTATGAAATTTAAAAGAACGACCCTATTAAACTTTAACTGTTTTTTAGGAAAAACTTTCATTAACAAAGCAAATAAAAAAGCTTGAGGAGCAGCTGAAAACAAAACCAATCTAATCCAAAACAAATCAGCACCAACAAAGGGGTTGTAAACAGAAAAATAATTAATTACAGACCAAACACCAAAACTTAAAGCTAACAAAGTAAATATGATATTGCTAGCGCTTTTTTTGTTATGATAAAAAACTATAACAGTCAAAACAATCAAAGACAAGACCACAAAAATCAAAGACCCTAATTCAAAATTTATTTTATCAAACATAATTAAAATTTAATTTATTATATTATGTATATTTAAAAAATAACGCCCAGATGATATATCTTCTAAAAATATATTTCTAGTAAAGTAACAGATAGCAGAGCCTCTCATAAAAGAAGATTCTGCTAATTGGGGTATACCGGCTAATTCTTTTCCAACTAATCCAAAGGAATCCACCAAACGACTTCTTAGTACATTATCACCCATAAACTCTTGAGCTAATGTTATTTTTTGCTCTATACTTTTTATTCCAAGCTTAATATCTTTAACAACATTATTAGCAATATGGCCATTCAATAATTTTATTTCTTCTTTATCATACCTCTCAACATCTATTATAACACTTTCGCCATTCCCAGTAACCATCAAAACTGGTATTTTTAATTCTTTAGCCCTTTCTCTTATTTTTATCTTTAATTCCAAATCATCCATTTCTTCAATTAAAATATCTAACTTTGGGTCTAATAAAAAATCATCTAATTCGTCCTTCTTAATCCCTTCAGAATATACCTCTACTTTATTAAATGGATTTATTTCTAAAATTTGTCTAGCACTTAAGTTGGACTTATTGACCCCCAAATCGCAAACTCCAGCCCTAAAACGATTTAAATTACTAACACTTAAAGCATCTATATCAGCCAATTTAAAATGACTCCCGACTCCTTCCAGGGCCAAACACACTGCTCCAGGATTACCCACATTCAAGCCAGCTATTCCAATTTTTAAATCTGCTACCTTTGATAATTCTTCAGGTAAAATCAAATTATAGTTTCTAGATGTTTTTAATTTTATATAATCATCTTTATCTAAACAATGTACCAATGAACGCCTCCATGAATAATATACCCACACTCCATCCTGCTCTGTGTATTCAGTATCTTTAATCAAAGTTTTATCAAAAATAATTTTGGGATTATTTATTACAGAAAGCTCTGACAACTGTTCATTATATTCATCTACCACAAAATCAATTAATCCTCTGTCAAAAAGATCTAACAATTCTATCTTATCTTTTTTATTATTAAAATCAAAAACTTTAACTTCAAAAGAATTAAATTCTCTATTGGTACTTTTTTTATTTTTTAAATATTCTCTTAAATCCATACTATTTAATTTTTAATTCTAATTTAGTACGCGGAACATCTTGTAATTTTAAATTCATTTTCCCAAAAGCAAAAACAAACTGCGGCCTATGATCTTTGTCTATCATATCTTTAACCTTTTTATATCTATCTCCTATTTCTACTGAAGCGATATAAATAGAGCTTTTCAAACCTAAAGAAAATATTTTTAACATTATCCTCTCTGACAAACGACCTACATCAAACCACTGCCTTGGATTATCTTTTACACTACTAACAACAGCCACAGCCGAAGCAGAATCAATACTATTTTGATTCAATTTAGACAAAATAAAACTCAAATTAAAATAATAAACAGCTTTTGGTATAAAAAAAGATAACAAAAAAGGCATACGCATACTAAAAGCTGGAATACCATAAGATCTTTTTGACAAACCATGATTTATTAAAACAGCCAACTCTCTTCTAAATCTTGTATCAGCATGCGCCTCTCTAAGGCCAGACGCTGTTAAAACAGATATTTCACGCTGTTTATCACCTTTTAAAATATCAAATGATAAATTCTCAAAATCATTTAACTTATTCAAAGTTTCTGCGTATTCATCTGGTAAATCATATTTTTCAAATTTTCCTCTAGCGTCAAATCTATCCACGATTGCATAAGCAAAATCTTTTAGCAGATCTTCCCTCTCTCCGTCTTTTTTAAAATTGATTCTAACTAAATAATTATCTTTAAAAACATATTCAACACCGCTAAATATACCAAAATATCTACTGGCAAGTATAATATTTTCTACACAACAACCCAAACTAATATAAGCATCTCGGCCTGTCGGATCAGCTTTTATTAATTTCAAATCTTTATCAAGAAAAACATCAACATAATTATCTCCAATCTTAAAAAACCATGGCTGTATGTTGTGTGTGGAAGGAGCTAAAGTCCCCAAGGTAAGAATAAATCTAATTTTTTCTTTCAAATCTTTATCACTCGGATAATTACTAATTTTATATTCCCCCCTATTTAATATTTTTGACATAAATTTATTTTTTAGTCCATATTTGTTTTATACCTGGTTTAAAATATTTTTGATCACCATAATTCCAAAGTACAACTTTCGGATAACTCCTCTCGCCTAGATGTTTGGTCAACTCTTTAAATTCAGAACTTTTTACCAAAATATTTTTTACCAAAATATTTTTTATTTCATCTTCTAAATTTTGTTCAACATTAATTCCATTTTTTAATTCAACATTAATTTCTAAATATTGATCTTGATTATCATCAAATTTAGTTAGCATGGTAAATTTACCACTAACAAAATCCTCTATCTGATTATCTAGGAGAGCTTCTTTTATAATTTGAGGATAAATATTAATACCATATAAGGTAACAGAAAAATCTAAACGTTCATAAACATAAACGAACGGCAACTCACACACGCTCTTTTCTAAACCACTATTTAAAATTTTTGATTTTAAATCTACTCCATACTTAACCATTTTATTTTTTACATCATCATAACTAAACACACCACCCCTATCTCCTATTTTATATCTAATCAAAGGCAAAATATTATCTCCAGTTAAAAGTATCTCCTCATTTACTGACTCAAAATTAACATACAAAGGATTATATTGAGCCAAAGTCGGAGTTTTACCTGCCTCAGCAAAAATATCATTAAAAACATCTTTATTTTTGAGAGCTAGGCGCTTGACCAAAACACCCAAAGGCATTTCAACTGCCATTGTTCCTATGTCAGCACTACCATACACATGTAAAAAATTATTAAACAGATTATTCCCTCCTACTTTTTTAAATAAATATTCCCTAAAAGTTTCAGTAAAAGTTTCAGCAGCAAAAACAAACTTTAAATTTATTTTTTTTATATCAACACCATTTTCTGTGCTCTCGTCTAAAATATCTTTTACAAACGGTGGATATCCAGCAATAATAGTATTTTTAAAATTAGGTGATAAATTTTTTAAAGCATTAAAAATTTCTTTTTTATTTATACCAGTTGTTAAAATAGATATAGGCCAATCATTATTTACAGCAGAAATTTCAAAAGCTTTATACGTTAAAAGACCCCCTACCCAAACACCCATACCAAAAGCAACTATCACCAAAGTAGGCTCAATCTTATCTCCAAATGAATATCTCAAAAACAATTCATGCAACACAGCCGCTTGATTATCTATGGCTTCTGAACGTGGAAAATAAAAAGGTTCTCCTGTAGAACCAGAAGTAGAAGTAAAAACAGAACGTTCGTTTATTTTACCTCCCCAACACAAACTTTCTTTAGGGTAAGAACATAAATAATTATCTTTATCTATATACGGAACTTCCAAAAAATCTTGCCAAGTATTTATTTTACCGGCATCAATTTTATTTTTTTTTAAAAAATCTTTATAAGCCGGCACTCCTACTGAAGCTTTTTTAAACAATTTTATAGAATGCTTCTTACCTGCTTCTTCCCAATATTTAGATTTTTTTGTAAATATTTTTTTAACCTCTCTGTTTATCATATTAATCATTAATTTTATTCAAAACTAACTTATACATTTTATCAGTCAAATTAAAAATGTTATTTTCTAATTTTATTACTTCTTTTAAATTAACATACATGCAATCTTCTAGATCTTTTAAAAAATCAACTTCAGACAATAAAACATCTGGCTTCATAAAATGACTAAATAATCTAGCCGTACCACAATTCGCCAAAAAATCAGGTAACACACTAATACTACTGTTTGCCAAATCATCAACTTCAGTATTCACAAAAGGGTTATTAGCTCCACAAGAAAAAACAGACACTCCAGCTTCTTTTAATTTATCTAATTTTATCTTATCAACAGTATGAGAGGTCGCTGCTGGAATAAAAATATCTGCCTCTGGGTACTCTATTTCTTTTACTTGCTTTTCTTTAGTGAAAGTATTCTTATTTTTAATAAAATCAATTATACCTATACCGTTTTCATCAACTACATTCCAATCTTTGTCATAAATACCTACTATCCTCGCACCGCTTTTGTATAAAAAATAAACACTCGGCATACCCACATTACCAAAACCCTCTAAAATAACTCTTTTACCTTTCAAATCTTGATCAGTTAGCTTAAAAAAATTATTTAAAGATTCATAAACTCCATAACCAGTGGATATATCAGATAATTTAAAATTTAAACTTTCTAAAAATTTATCAAATCTAACTGGCAAACTAACACCTTTAACTAAATTACTAATAATTTTATCTTGCGAAGCAAGACTTAAATCTTTATACAGACCTCTTACTATCCCTTCTTGAGGATGTTTAATACCCAATTCAGAAAGTAGTGGAAAAACATGTCTACCAAAATCAAGATTTTGATCCCCTCCGGTGCCATAGTGAGTTTTGTAATGTTTCAAATTATATTTAAACCACCTTTTAAGAATATCTAGTTTGTCTTTTTCATCCTTAAAATCGTATCTTATACCAGATTTAGCTCCTCCTATATCAGGCCCTGACACAACAAACTTAATCTCCATAGTTTTAGCCAACTCTACCACTTCTGGTAAATTACAACCAGACCTCATTCTAGTACCACCCCCAGTAGCACCATTTCTCAAACTATTAATTACCAACCACCCTGTGGCATCAGTATAATTATCTTGCCACTCCACTACTAGCTCAGGTTTTTTTTTTAAAAATTCTTGTATATCTTTATTCATATTTAAATACCTAACAAATCTTGCTTAAATTCTTTCTTAGTAAAAAATAAAACTATATCTAAAATAAATAATCCGATTGACATAAAAAGAGAAAATATACAAAAACTACACATAGCGTGCAATAAATAAAGTTGAACAAACAAAAGCCAAAAAGAAAATAAAAAACCAAATAAAGAAAACAACAGTAAAAGAATGACTATTCTTTTTAAATATCCATAATTAACTAACAAAATAAAGAAAATAAAAATTAATAAATAATAAACAACACCCCAAACAGCTAGGGGCACTCCAAGCATAACAGAATACTCACTAGTTGTTACCAAATTACAATCTATCACTGCAAAATCATCGAAAAAACAAATCTCCATGTGATGAGAATTGTTAAATTTATAACTTAAATGCTCGTAAGATAAATAAGCAGCGTTTATTAAGCCAAGGAAACTAAAAACTACACCTAAAACCAAAAACCAATTGGGTAATTCTCGTTTCTTCCTAAAAAAATTTAATAAATTCATATATAAATTATACTACATTTTCTCTACGCTCTCAATGCCTAACAAATATAAACCTCTCTCCAACACCCCTCTTACTTTATCTATTAAATTAAGTCTAAAAATTTTAATATCTTCATCAGCCTTTAACACGGGACAATTTTCATAAAACACACTGAACAACTTCGCTAGCTCAAATAAATAACGAGCCACCAAAGAAGGATCTCTGCCATCCAGCGATTCTTTTGTAATATCAGTAAAGCTATCTAATTTTAAAATTATATTTTTTTCTTCTTCAGTTAAGTTGGTAATTTTATAATTTTTATAATTAACTTCTGATTTTTTTAATATACTCTTAATACGAGCTATCATATACAAAAGATATGGCCCACTATCACCATTTAAATTAATTGATTCTTCCAAATCAAACTTCACATCATTTAGAACTCCTACTCTTAAAAATGAATACTTAGTAGCCGATAAAGCCACTTTTTTAATAACGTCTTCTTTTGCTTCATTATCTAATTCTGTATTTTGAACTAATTTTTTTATCTCTTTTTCTAATTCATCCAAAAGCCACTCCCCCAAAACAACAACTCCAGTACGAGAGCTCATCTTACCACTCTTCAAACTTACCCAACCATAAGACACATGCTCTTCTACTTCTTTTTGTTTAGGAAAAATTTGTTCTAAAACTTTAAAAATAACTTTAAAATATTCTGCCTGCTCCTTACCTACAACATGTATAATTTTACAAGGATTATTTTTTAGATGCAAACTAGCAAGCCCCACTTCTTTACCTTCGTAAGTTGGAAAGCCTTTTTGATTAACAAAAACTCTATCATGCAAATCATACTTTGAACCAGGAAAAATAATTGCACCTTGGCTTCTTTTAAATATTCCTTTTTTTAAATATTTTTTAACAAATTTTAAACCTCTTTTAAATACACCTGACTCAAAATAATATTTATCAAAATGAGTTCCAACACGTTTATATATTCTCTCAAAATTATCTAAGCTCCATTGGCGAGTAGTTTTGTATACTTCTTTAATATCCTTACTTTGAGTATAAATCTTTTCATTTATTTTTATTATTTCTTCCTTTACCTCTTCATCATCTTCATACTTGTTAGCCCCCAAAGCATACATCTTTCCCAAATAATCAACTTTTTCTTGCGTAGTTTTATTTTTAATTTTTTCAAATTCATTATTTTTACCCAAATCCAAAATAGCATAAAAACACTTAGCAATATGCATCCCCACATCTCCTTGATAATTTAACCTTTTGACTTTATAACCACCATTCTCAAACAAACGCACAATTGATTCACCTGTTATAATATTTCGAAGATGACCAATATGAAAAGCCTTGTGAGTATTAGGACAACCAAACTCTACCAAAACTTTCTGTTTACCGCCTACAGACAAACTACCATAATCATCATTTTGTTTTTCAATGTTTTCTAACACTAGACGAGCAGTCTCTTTGGTGTTAAGATAAAAATTTAAATAAGGCCCAGTAGTTTCTAATCTTTCTATAAAAGAAACGCTATCTAATTTACTTGATAATTTTTCTTTTAAATCTAAGGCAGCTTCAGCTGGTGATTTTTTAATTTGTTTGGCATACTCAAAACAAGCATACGAAAAATCACCCATTTTTTTATCAGGAGGAATAACAACGTCAACTATAGGTTGACTGGTAGCTTGTTTTAAGAAATCGCTTATTTTTTGCTTAACCATAAGGTTTATTAGACTAACTCATATATATATTATAATATATATTTATTTTATTTTTACAAAAAATCTTTTACCTTTTTGAATAATATCTCCAACTTCAACCTCTTCTTCTATGCTTTCTACTTTTTGATCATTTATCTTAACACCACCGCCAATAATATTTTGACGTGCTTCAGTAGTGCTTTTACAAAAACCAGCCTCCACTAAAACTGTTATAATACCATTTTTAGACGGTGTTAATTCCGAAATTTCTTCTGGCTTATCACTATTTTGAATTATTTTCTCAAAATATTCTTGGCCTTTTTTAGCATCATTCCCCCCTTTTATTGTCTTAACTATTTCAAATGCCATTTGTTTTTTAAATTGCATCGGATTCGCACCGTTCTTAATTTCTTTTTCTATATTTTCTATTTCATTCATTGATACTTCTGTTAGCATTATAAAACCATTAATTATTTCTTTGTCCGCATAAGACATAGCTTTTCCATACATATCTTCCACTGTGTCAGATAAATTAATACCATTACCTTTAGTTTTACTCATAGTCATAGCATCTGGCGCATTCATCATCTTATTAACACGAACAAATTTTTCTTTATTCAAATATGCTTTAGAAAGACTTCTACCGGTTAACATATTAAAAGTCTGATCTGCCCCACCAATCTCAATATCTACTTCCATGGCTACACCATCATAACCTTGCATTAAAGGATATAAAATTTCATGCAAACGAATAGGATCTTCTGCTTTTAAACGCCTATCAAACAAATCTCTTTCCATTATCCTTTGTAACGTTGTTTTAGACATCATTTTCAAAACATCTGGCAATTTTATATCTTTTAACCATTCAGAATTACGTTTAAATTGCACTGGGTTTTTTCCTTCAAAATCAATTAATTGTGATGCTTGTTTTTTCCAACCAAACATATTTTTTTCAATCTCTTCGTTAGTTAACATATCACGAGTAGTATCTTTGTCTGGATCACCAACGGTAGCTGTAAAATCACCAACTAAAAAAATAACTTCATGCCCTAATTCTTGCAATAATCTTAAAGCACGAATTCCCATAGCATGTCCTATGTGTAAATATGGCCCAGTTGGATCAAAGCCCTGATATGCTTTTAATTTTTTCCCTGACATTAATAATTCTCTAAATTTATCTTTATCAGGATAAATAACTTCTACACCTCTAGTTAAAAATTCTTCAATTTTTTGTTTATCTGTTAAAATTTTCATATTCTAAATGAGTGAGAGAAATAATTAAATGTCTTTAATCATTTCTTAAACGAATGACGAATATATAATTTATATATTATTTATTTTTAAAATATTCTATAACACCTTTTTCATACATATTTTGTGTACACAAAATTTTATCAGGTATTTTATCATATATTTTTTTTACTTTTTCTTCACCACCAACAAACACAAACTCATAATCAATCCTCATAGCAACAGCCCCATCAATCATTTCCAAATCCGAAGGGCTATCACCAAACATAGTAATTTTATCTATGCTTTTATCTTTTTGCTTTACCCAATTAACAAATTTTTCTACCCCTAACTTTTTACCTACTCTAATATGTTGCATATCAATAGCAATCGTTGTGTAATCTAACATAAAATTACCTTCTATATCATGATCATCCAATATTTTCAACATTTTTTCTCCCAAAACAGGCTGAGTTTCTACAAATAATTTATGCACCAAACCATCATTCATCTCAAGAGTAATCATAGTCTTTTTTGTGCTATCAAAAAACATTCTATCTTTATAACCGGTCTCTACCAAATCACGAACTTTATCTTTAACAACTTGAGGAACAACTATGTCTGTATCAATTTCCACCCTATCCTCTTTATCTGATATTATTACTACAGCACCTTTTTCACAGCTCGCAAAGAAATTAGAAGATACATTTGCAATTTGCATTTCTAATTTTAAAGGATTAATTATATTATCTAATACAAATTCAGAAGATCTACCTGTATTAAAAGCAACTAAATCACCGTTTTTAATTAAATCAACCAAAATTTTAAGCGTCTCTGGTTGAGTTACTTTTTTTAATATTGGATCTGTCAAAACCCCATCTATATCAAAAAGCCAGGCATTATGCTTCATATTTATATTTGTTCTTTAATCTTACTTAATTTTGTTTTTGCTTCTTCCATTTTCCCCTGATCTACTTCCACCACTTCCTTAGGAGCATTTTGGACAAATTGTTTATTACTCAATTTCTTTTCAACCCCAGTAATATATTTTTCTAAATTCTCTGCTTCTTTTTTAAGTTTATCCTTATCAATCGCACCTGATAAATCAACAAAAACATTAACTCCATTTTCTGGAAATTCAAACCAACCATCTGGTTTTTCTATTTTCTTTCCGATTTCCAAATTTTCAATATTAGTCCAGTGACGTTTTATAATTTCTGCATTTTCTTCTAATAAATCTTTTTTATCCCCAGCAGAAATTTTAACATCTATCTTTTTGTCAGGCTCAATACCATTTTCAAAACGAACTGAACGAATTTTTTTAATAATATCTCTAATTAAATCATAATCATCAAAAATATAATTCTCTATTTTATATTCTGGCCATTTTTCTACCATTAATACTTCGTTTTCACCATAAATTTCCTGCCAAATAGATTCTGTCACAAACGGCATAAACGGATGCCAAAGTTTTAACATATTATTTAAAATATAATTTAAAATTTCAGACTTATCACCTTCAATTTTTGCATATTCTAAATAATTATCAGCAATCTGATCCCAAGTAAAAGATCGCAACAACTCACCGGCACCAGAAAATTGGCAACTCTCCAAACTATCACTTATTATTTTCACATAAGTATTAATTGAATTTAATACCCACTTATCCATAAAAGTCTTAGCCTCTGGTCTTTTAATATCCTTTTTTGGTTCGTCAATATTCATCAACATAAACCGACAAATATTCCATAATTTATTAGTAAAATTTCTGTAACCAGCAATTTTTTCTATGGATAATTTTGAATCATTTCCGGGAGCTTGCCCAATCAGAAGAGACAAGCGAGTCGCGTCAGCCCCATATTCTTTTATTGTATCCAAAGGATCAATTACATTATCAAGTGTTTTGCTCATCTTCCTACCATTTTCATCACGCACAAGACCATGCAAGTATACAGTTTCAAATGGAATTTCTCCCAATGTATAAGTTGTCATCAAAATCATTCTTGCTACCCAAAAAAATAATATATCATAACCTGTTTCCATTACATTTGTTGGGTGAAAATCTTTTACATCTTTTGAATTTTTTACCCATTCTTCCAAAGAATCATACTTTTCTCCATCTTTACTTAACAAAGTAGAAAAAGTCCAAAGACCAGAAGAAAACCAAGTATCAAGTGTATCTTCATCTTGTATCCAACCATCCTCTTTTGGTGCATCAACACCACAATATACTTCCTCCCCCTTATACCAAACTGGAATTTGATGCCCAAACCAAATTTGTCGAGAGATGCACCAATCACGTAAATTATCTATCCAATTAAAATAAACTTTACTAAATCTTTCTGGAACAATCTCAATCTGCTTAGTTCTTACAACCTGTTGCATTAGTTCTTTTAAAGTAACCTCGCTACCAGCTGGAACATCTTTCAGGTTTGATTTGTCTAGTTTAAATTTTTTATTTACATCTACAAACCACTGTATTTTTGGAAGTGGCTCAACCACATCTTTGAATCTATCAGATGTGCCTACGCTCTGTACTATTTCTTCTTCTTTTTCCAAAAGTCCATTATCACCAAGATATTTAACAAATTTTTCTCTGGCCTCAAGTGTATCAAGTCCTTCATAAGACTCGCCAGCACTTGCAGTCATGTCTCCATCCTCACCTATTACTTGAATAATCCCAATATCATTTCCTTCGGCTTTTTGTTTTTCATACATTTCAAAATCTACCATTGAGTGAGCTGGTGTAACACCAAGAGCCCCTGTTCCCAAAGTTTCATCAACATGATCCGAACCTATAATTTTTATTTTTAAGTTATGTCCTTTTTGCCCTACATCTTTTAATTCAAATTCTTGTCCAATATATTTTTTATACTTTCCTTCTGGATGAACAGCGACAGCTGTATCTCCCAATTTTGTTTCAGGACGAGTGGTTGCAATTGTAATTGGAAAATCTTTTGTATATTTGAAGTAGTACATCTTTGCTGGGCGATCAATATGCACCAGCTCATCATCACTACAAGTTGATTGGCCTTTTACAGACCAATTAATTACTCTGTAACCTCTGTAAATTAATCCGTCATCATACATTTTTTTAAATGCATGACGAACCGCAAGATTTCTTGTGTCATCCAAAGTATATGCTTCACGAGACCAATCCAAACTTGAACCCATTTTCTTTGATTGATTTACCATTGCATCGTGTGAATCTTTAGCAAATTTTCTAACTTCGTCCATGAATTTTTCTTTTCCCATTTCTTCCTTTGGTTTTATCATTCCTTTTTCATTTATCAAAAGAGTCTCAACTTTTGATTCAGTCGCAACTGCCGCATGATCAGTCCCTGGCAACCATAAAGTCTTTTCCCCTTTCATTCTGTGATATCTGACCATTAAATCCTGTATAGCAAGCATCATCGCGTGCCCAATATGCAGGGTTCCAGTAACATTTGGCGGAGGTAATACAATGCTAAAAGACTTAGCGTCTTTATCACAAACACCCTTTTTAACACAAATATCAGGATTAAAAAACCCGCTTTCTTCCCAGTGTTTATAGATATTATCTTCGTATTTCTGCGATTCGTAGGCTTTGGCTAATTCTTTCATAAATAAATAAAAATTAATCTTTTATATATTTTAATATATTTTAGGCTTTTTGGCAAGAAAAAGGCTTTTTTTAGCAAAAAACATATCCACACATAAAATATAGCTGGGGTTGACATTTTGCTCATTTATTGATAAAATTATCTATTGTTTATATGTTAAATGAAATTGAACAATTTAAAAAAATAACTACGAATTCCAAACACATTTTGGTGGTCTTTTCTGATACCCAAAATATTGATTCTATTACCTCTGCTTTGACTTTAAAAAATTATTTAACCAAACTTAATAAACAAGTTGACATTGCTTGCCCTAATTACAAAAAACCAAAAAATCTAAAGTTCATTGAAAATGCAGATGATATTAAAAAAGACTTGGGAAATTTACAAAAATTAATCATAAAGGTTGATATCTCCAAAGCAAAATTAGAAACCTTAAGTTACGATCTAAAAAAAGATTTATTGTCTATTTATCTTTCTCCTTCTCAAGGACAAATCACTAAAAACGATCTTAGAACAGCCCAAACTGCTTATAAATACGATTTAGTTATAGCTATTAATACTCAGGACCTGGATTCTTTGGGGAAAATTTTCTTTAACAATACTGATTTATTTTATCGTTTACCAATTGTCAATATTGACAACCAAGCCAGCAACGAACACTACGGACAAATAAATATTATTGATCTAACCAGCACTTCTTCTTCTGAGATACTTTATAAAATATTAAAAAGAATATCACCCAAAAACATAAGCGAAACAAATGCCACTAATTTATTAACCGGTATTATTAGCAAAACTCAAAGTTTTAAAACTGGTAATGTTACACCAAACTTACTAAATCTAGCCAGTGATTTGATAGGTTCAGGAGCTAATCGCGACAATATAATCCAACATTTATACAGAACAAAATCAATCGCAACTTTAAAACTCTGGGGTAAGGCTTTGACCCATTTAAAAAATGATGATGACATTGGCTTAGTTTGGTCAACTTTAACTAAAGGTGATTTTGTAAGAGCTGACGCTACTGATGAAGATTTAAAAGAAATCATAGAAGAATTAATAAGCAACTCTCCTCAAGCAAAAATAATCTTACTATTATATGAAAACGACAGTGGTGGTACTAATGGAGTAATAAATACTAATAAAGACTACGATGCTAAAAATCTAGTCGCTGAATATTATCCTAAAGGACACAAAGATTATGCTAGATTTGAAATTAATTTAAAACTAAACGAAGCTGAAAAAGAAATTATAGAAAATATTAAAAAACAGGCCATATAAAGGTCTGTTTTTTAAAGCAAACTCTTACCAGTCATCTCTGGAGGCTGTTCTAGGCCCATTAGTTCCAAAATTGTTGGAGCTACATCAGCTAACACTCCAGCCGGAGGTAAAAGGCTTAAATCTCCTTCAGGGGGATCTCCAGATGGACCAGCCTGACCTTCTACATCTTTATTTATAACAATAAAAGGCACGGAATTTAAAGTGTGTTCTTTGTCTATGCTATTAGTTTGTAAATTCAAAACAGACTCAGCGTTACCATGATCGGCCGTTATTACCATGGCACCATTTTTAGCCATTACATAATCATAAAGATTACCTAAGCATTTATCTATTACCTCACACGCTTCAATCGTAGCCCTCAAATTACCAGTATACCCCACCATATCAGCGTTGGCATAATTTATAACTATAAAATCATACTGATCTTTATCAATTGATTTTATAACTTTTTTAGTTATTTCAAAAGCCGACATTTGTGGCAATTTAGAATAATCACTAACTTTGGAAGATGGTTCCAATAATCTATCCTCGCCTTCAAAAGGATTTTCTTTTAAACCATTAAAAAAATAAGTAACATGTGGATACTTTTGACTTTCAGCCACATGTAGTTGTTTAAACCCATTTTTACTAATAACTTGAGATAACCCATTATTCAAAACATCGCTTGTAAACAAAGCGACCTTTGGCAAATCTTTTTCATACTCAGTCATAGTTGCCACATACAAATTTTTATATTTTTTTGTATCAAACTTATTAAACCCGGGTAACACAAAAGATTTTATTATTTGTCGCATTCTGTCTGATCTAAAATTAAAAAATATTACAACATCATTATCCTCCACTTTATCCGTTTCTCCTTTTTTGGTTATCAAAGTTGGTAAAAACTCTTCATCATAATTTTCTTGCGCATAAGAACCTTTTATAACTTCAACCTCATCATCAGATTGTCTTTTTGCTTTTCCTAAAGTTATCAAATTATAAGCTTCCTTAGTTCGCCCCCAATTATGATCTCTATCCATCGCATAAAAACGACCACATAAACTAGTTATCCGTCCAATCTTAATATCTTTTATTTTCTTTTTTAACTCTTTAACTATTTTTAAACCTGAATCACGAGGGGTATCACGACCATCTAAAAAACCATGCACTAAAACCTTATTTTTAATTTTATTCATTACTAAAAAATCCAAAATAGCATCTAAGTGTTTTGAGCTGGCATGTATATTACCACCACCCAAAAGACCCACTAAATGAATCTTAGAATTATTTTTTTTAGCATGCTCTGTTGCTTCTATTAAATTTTTATTTTCAAAAAATTCTCCAGTCTCAATTTGTTTATCTATAAGAGGTAAGGTCTGATAATAAATACGACCAGTCCCAATATTCAAATGGCCCACTTCTGAATTACCCATTTTACCTGGTACTAAACCAACTTCCTGACCAGATGCGTGCAAAGTAGCAGCTGGATAATTTTTTAAAAAATAATCATAATTTGGTAAATTTGATTGAGTAATGGCGTTGCCTTCACTAACTGGAGCTACTCCCCAGCCATCTAAAATTACTAGAACTGTCGGTTTATATTTTTTATTTTCCATATTAGATTAAAGTTTTACCAGTCATTTCTTTTGGTTTTTCAATCTCCATTATTTTTAACAAGCTAGGAGCCACGTCAGCTAAAATACCGTTTTTAATTTTGCGTTTTTTAATTCCTTTTTTAATATAAATAAAAGGGACTGGATTTAAAGTGTGTTCAGTCATAAATTCTTTTGTTTTAGAATTTATCATCTCATCAGCATTACCATGATCTGCTATTATTATAATCTGACCATTCTTTTTTAGTATATTATCAACCACTCTTTTAACCGCATCATCCACAATTTTAACAGCCATCTTACCTGCCTCAAAATCTCCAGTATGACCAACCATATCAGGATTAGGAAAATTAACACAAATAAAATTATATTTATCCGCTTTTATATATTTAATAATTCTTTCAACTAATTTTTCTGTATTCATTTGAGGTCTTTTGGCATAAGAACGTATTGGAGGAGACTTAATAAATTCTCTTTTTTCTCCATTTAAAGGATCTGCATGTCCGCCATTTATAAAGTATGTAACATGGGCATACTTTTCAGTTTCTGAAATATATAATTGTTTATAATTATCATCAATAACTTCTGGTAAACAATTTTCAATATCAGGACTAGGAAAAGCAGTAAAAATACCAGGTAAATCAGGACCAAAATCAGTCATAGCTACAAAACGAGTATTTTTCGGTATTTTTTTTCTTTTAAATACGCCTCCATTATGTTTTTCAAAATCAGGCTGAACAAAAACTTTGGTAATTTGACGAGCTCTATCACTTCTAGAATTTATAAAAAATATTGCATCGTCATTTTCTATTTTTGCCACTGGCTTACCCTTTTTTTCTAAAATAACAGTCGGCAAAATAAACTCATCTGTTTCCCCTTTTTTATAAGAATAATCTAAAGCCTCTCTAGCACTCATAGCAACTCTACCTTTACTTAGTACCATAGCCTCATAAGCCTGTTTAGTCCTATCCCAAATTTTATTTCTATCCATTGCATAAAAACGCCCCATAACAGTAGCTATTTTTTCATGACTTAACAAATGACCCTCTAACTCACGCAAAAATTGTTTTGCCCCCCTAGGATTAGAATCTCTACCATCAGTAAATAAATGCAAATAAACTTTTTCTTGCCCCTGTCTTCTAAAATATTCTAACATAGCGTATATATGCTCTGGACAAGCATGAGCGCTATTAGAATCTGTAAGCAACCCCATAATATGAACTGCTGTTTTATATTTTTTTACATGAAACAAGGCTTGTTTAAAAGCTTCATTTTTAAAAAACGTACCATCATGTATTGCTTCTGAAATAGTTACTAAATCTTGTTTTACAATCCTGCCAGCACCTATATTCATATGTCCTGCTTCGCTATTTCCTTGCTGGCCAGGAAACAAACCTACATTTATTCCATAAGTTTTTAAAGTAGAACTAGGATATTTTTTTATAAATTCAAAAATATTTGGCGCAGTCTGAGGGGTGATAGCACTATATTTATATTTTGAAGGTTTAGGTAAACCAAAACCATCAAGAATTAGCAAGGCTGTAGGAATTTTTTGTTTTTTATTCATATTTTTAATTATAACAAACCAGCTAATTCATCTTCTATTTCCATTAAACGATTATACTTTTCTACTCGTTCAGAACGTGACAAAGAACCAGTTTTAATAAATTCTGAATTAACTGCAACAGCCAAATCCGCAATAAATGTATCATCAGTCTCTCCGCTCCTATGAGAAACTGCTATTTTATATTTATTTTTTTGCGCTAATTTAATTGTTTCAATTGTTTCTGTTAAAGTTCCAATCTGGTTTAATTTTATTAAAATTGTATTAGCAACTTTTTCATCAATACCTTTTTGTAATCTATTTTTATTGGTAACAAACAAATCATCGCCTACTAAATTTATTTTTTTACCAACTTTTTTAGTTAATTTTTTCCAATTATCCCAATCATCTTCAGCCAAAGCATCCTCTACAAAAACAAGTGGATATTTTTTAACCCAACTATCGATAGTTAATATCATTTTTTCTGGTCTCCACCCTTGTTTTTTAGAAGCAAAGTAATATTTTCCTTGACGATAAAATTCTGAAGCAGCTACATCTAACCCTAGAAAAACATGCTTGCCAGGTTCCCAACCAGATTGTTTTATGGCTTGGATAATAAGTTGCAAAGCTCTCTCGTCATTGGCTAACTCAGGGGCGAAGCCTCCCTCATCTCCCACTGAGGTGGCATAACCTTTTTGAGTTAAAATATTTGATAAAGAATGAAAAATTTGAGAACCCATTCGTACTCTCTCTTTAACAAGGCGGTGCTTTGGTATAATCATAAATTCCTGGACTGACAAATTATTATCAGCATGCCTGCCACCATTTAAGATATTCATAGTTAAAACAGGTAATCTATAATTTTTATCTTTAATTTTGTAAACTCCTCTAATATATTTATAAAGTGGCACTTGTTTGTGTAAAGCTCCAGCCCGAGCAACTGCTAAAGAAACACCCAAAATAGCATTAGCACCTAATTTTGATTTATTTTCTGTGCCGTCCAACTCAATCATCATCTTATCAATAGTTCTTTGATGCAAAACATTTTTACCTACAATATTTTTCTGTAAGATAGTATTTACATTTTTAACCGCCTTTAAAACACCTTTACCTCCATAACGCTTCCCTCCATCTCGTAATTCCAAAGCCTCGTGGGTGCCGGTTGAAGCCCCCGAGGGGACTTTGGCCTTAGCTTGCAAACCATTATCTAAAATTACTCTGGTTTCTAAAGTTGGATTACCGCGAGAATCTAATATCTCTCTAGCAATAATTTTTTTAATTTTCATAGCAATAATTTTTTTAATAAAAACAAACTCTAAAAGCTACTAGTTATTAGCTAAACCTAATCTTATTATACCTAAAACTCAATAAAAATTCAATTTTATACACAAATAAAAAAATACCCTGCCAAAACAAGGTATTTTTATTTACTAATTTTTTATAATAATTCAAACACCAAATTAACATTTATACTAACATCCTGGCTTCCAGCAGAAACATCAGCCATTCCTCCACCACCTAAGCCAGCCACACTACCATCCATCATTACTTTATTAAATTCAGGATATCCATAATTACCATTTTCATATTCATTATAAGAAATTATTTTACCCAATCTCATTCCTAATTTCTCTGAAAGATACGAAGCTTTTTGTTTAGCGTCAAGGATTGCTTTGTCACGGGCTTCATCTTTTAAATTTTCTCTATCATCAATAGTAAACGACAATCCACTTACTTGATTAGCACCGTATTTACCAGCCAAAGCTAAAACATTCTCTATTTTTTCTAAATCTCTAATTTTAACTGTAACCTGGCTATTAACACGATAGCCTTTAAATTGACGGCCCTCTTCTGGTAAATATTCATATTCTGGATATATAGAATAATTGCTTTGCAAATCTTTTTCTTCTATACCCATTTCATCTAAATCTGCCATTATTTTACCCATCACTTCTTCATTTACTTCTTGGGCTTTAGCCACATCTTCATCAACGTTAAAATAACCCAAAGTTGTCACAGCTACGTCATTACCACCTACAACTTTACCAATGCCGGCAATAGCAATAGTTTTTTCCATTTTTGGTGCTTGACCAATATAATTATAATCTTCAATACTATTGCGAATCAAAGTACCAATATAAAAAATGGCGTAAACCATAAAGACCCCTAAAAGAGTCATGAATAATTTTTTACCCAAATCAGAAGTGCAACTGTAAGATTTTACACAGTCACGCTCAGGCAATTTGAGTTCTTTCTTTTTCTTTGGAGGCATATTTTACTCCTTATTTTTGTCTTTTTAACGTTTGTTTAAAAGACAAATTAATTAATTTAATTTTATTTTTTTAATATTTCCAAACCGGGCAATTTTTTACCAGCTAAAAACTCCAACATTGCCCCGCCGCCAGTTGATAACAAATCAATATCATCTTCTAATTTTAAATTTTTTAATATTTCTATTGTTTCTCCCCCTCCGCAAACTCCATAAGCTTTTCCTTTTGATCTAGCAGATATTAAACTGGCCAAAGCATAAGTTCCATATGAATACTCTTTTTGTTCAAAATATCCCAACGCCCCATTCCAAACTAAAGTTTTAGCCTGCTTAATAAATTCTGAATATTTTTGGACAGTTTGAGGTCCTATATCATAAATTCCCAATTTAGGATCAATAATTTTAAAATTTTTATCTATATTTACAATCTCACAATTCTTACCATTTTTACCTCCCACTATCACATCTAACGGCAAAATAATTTTTTGTTTACTTACAAAAGCCAAAGCTTGTTTTAAATAGTTATCATCTGTCAAAGATGTTCCAACTTTATAACCTTTTGATTTTAAAAAAGTATTAGCCACTCCCCCTCCTACCAAAATATAATCAGCTAGCTTAATCAAATTTTTTAAAATTGGAATTTTAGTTTCCATTTTAACCCCACCCAATATAATTATCATTGGTTTTTTAGGATTAACCAAAACTTTGTTTAATCCGTTTATTTCTTTTTCAAATAACAAACCGGCATAAGCTGGCAAAAATTTAGACACCCCTACTACCGAAGCGCTAGCTCTATGAGACACGGCAAAACCATCCAAAATAAATATATCAGCAAGCGAGGCCAAACTTTCAGAAAATTTTACACTATTATCTTGTTCCTCTTTATAATAACGAATATTTTCTAACAAAGTAATACTGTTATTATTCTTTTTATATTTTTTAAAATCTTGAAAACCAATCTTTCTTTTTAATAATTTTTCTAATTCCAAAGCCACTGGTTTTAAACTATATTTTTTTTCTTTTTTTAAAGGACGACCCAAATGGCTAACTAAAATTATTTTTACTTTTTTATCTAATAAATATTTTATAGTAGGCAAGCTAGTTTTTATTTTGTAATCATCTTTTATTTTCCCTTTTTCTATCGGAACATTAAAATCAACCCGAAGCAAAACAGTTTTATTTTTTAAATCTTTAATATCTCTAATTGTTTTAAAATTGAGAGGCATAAATATATTATACCACAAAAAATGTTACTCTACTAAATCTTTATACCCCTCTTCGTCAGGCCAAGTATAATTATCAAAAACCATTTCCACTAAATCGCGCGCTTCGGTAAAACGATTCTCGCCAGTACTTGCTCCCAAAACTGACACTGTTAACCTATGACCTGCTTTATCTTCTAAACTAACGACGAAATTATAGTCAGAATTTAAAATATAACCAGTCTTGCCAAATAAATTATTTTTACTAAATTTATTTGGCGTCCAATTAGTTAGAAGCCAATTAGTAGACCAAACTAATCTTTTTTTCTCTGCTCCGATTGGATAAATGTAATATTCAGGAGTATTCAAAGTTTCTTTTATCTTTTGGTATTCCAAAGCACTCTTTAATAGTCTAGCAACGTCATAAGCTGAACCTTGGTTTGTAGCATAGAGCCCAGTTGGTTCACTAAATTGAAGACTATCCAAACTCAAGCTATCTGCTTTTTTGTTCATTAATTCCACAAAACCAGGTATGGGCAAACCACTCTCTCTGGCCAAAGCATGAATAGCTGAATTAGAAGACCCTATCAAAGCAATGCTCCACAAATCAGTCCGAGAAAAAGTTTCCCCTTCTTGGATTAAATGACTACCATTATGCTTGGAATCATCATAAATAATTTCTGTATTTAAAGACCAATCAAATGGTAAATCCATCAACACAATAGCTGACATCAATTTTGTAATACTAGCCAAAGGCCTGACTAAATCTTTATTTTTTTCAAACAAAACTTCGCCCGTCTTGTCATCTATTACTACGGCTGAAACAGCTGACAAATCAATTTTCATTTCTTCGTTATTATTTTTTACAGGTAAAGTTGGTTGGCTTTGAGGTAGATCATTATAAACATCACCACCAAAAGATACCACCCTTTCACCAGAAAGTGGAAAAGACAATGCTTCACCAGTCCTCATAAAATTAATTCCCAAAGTAAAAGAAAATACCAAACCAAGGCCCAGCGTCATCATTCCAAAAGAAGATAAAAAATCAAATAATTTTTTATTCATATTACTATTCTGTTTTTTCTAAATTATTTAAACTATTTTCAATAAACTCATGATGTCTCAAATTGTCATAATCAGGTAAATTTTTTATATCATCAACGCCCAAATGTCTAACATAATCAGAGGTAACTTCATAAGCAGATAATAATTTGTCTTTATCTCCAACTTCTTTTACTAAACCCCTCATCATTAAATTTCTTAAAATTAAACTGCAGTTGACCCCTCTGATTTGTTCTATTTCCGGTTTAGTTACCGGGCCTTTATAAGAAACAACTGTTAAAGTTTCCAATTGAGGGCGAGTTAAATCTCCAGTGGCTTCTAATTTTAAAAATTTTTCTGCAAAATCTTTATTATCTGGGTTAGATA
>CAZUWJ010000005.1:5526-32210 GCA_964624315.1 uncultured Gammaproteobacteria bacterium | reverse complement strand
TTCACTATCAAACAAACGCACAATAACATTTTTCAAAGGCTTCTTTGTATTTTTTTCATACACTACGCCCCAATTTTTTACTTTTTTAGGCATAGCCAATCTCCTAAACCCAAAGTATAAAACAACTTGCAGTAAAAGCAGTAACCCAACTATCAAAGTAGGAGTAATAACAAGGGCTATAATACCTGCCAAAATACTCAAACGGGCAATAATATATTGCAGGCTTTTAAAAGTCCTATTAAATAATATTCTTCTTGGAGTCTTGCTAGCCCCAACTGGATCAAGCGGTATATTAATCGCTAAACTTCCCCTTTCATCATCAATATGCACTGGTTCACCATGATAAATCTTTAAAAATTCTGAATCTTCAACTACATCCTGTAAAACTTTTGTTGGAAATAAGTAACTTCCCTTGGATACTACAACGCGATACACGCCTGGCTCTACAAAAAATATATAACGACCATTTTTATCTGTTACTCTGGTCTGAACAATAGCATCAGTCTCCGCATTAATAAGACGCACTGTCGCCAAATCAACTGGTAATTTTGTTAAAGAGTTATATATAACACCCCAGTCTTTTCTCTTTTTTCGTCCGAACAATAACACTGGCTGTAAAAATAAAAATCTTAGATAAGCTAATAAATTTAACAAAGACAAAGCCGGCACTGCCATTGCTGCTGTCGCTGCTACTGCCACTGGAGCTACTATTCTAGCGCTTTTTTCAACCGCTGGATCATTAAAACTTTGCACCACTCCGCTGGCCTGTTGATTGGCAAGCTCACCGATAAAATTAGCCTTTTCCCCAAAACTAATATCTGGATCAAGTAAATCAACTGACCTTATCAGCCCGAGCGAACGATTAACTATAAAATTTTGTACCTTAAAACCGCTAGACTTATTAACCAAATAACCATCCTTCTCTATCCGCAAACGATAAGCTCCGTTTGGCACAACAAAACCATATGTTCCATAATAATTAGTAACTTGACTAGATATTAATTTATAATTATTATCATTTGATAATTGTTCTAAATAGACAGTTGCCTTGGGTAATTTTTGATATCCATCATCAACCTGCCCCATAATAACACCCTCTGGTAAAACCAAAATATTAAAAGGCAAAACCTCCATACCATCTGTGCCATGTTCCACAGTTAATATTCCATTATAATTACCAGAAATAGCCGGCGCATTCAGATCAACCACATAATCTCCGACAGAATTATCAAAATACAAGTTGTAATTAGTATCTTTAAACCACAAATCAACACTTTTAATTTCATCTGTTATTTCCCCGGTGTCCACAGCTACAGCCAAACTTCTAGCTGGCAAAATACTCAAAGTATTATAATTATTCAAACCTGTTTTTATAGTTCGACTATTCAAATAAAAATCCAAATCATTTACATCTAAAATAGCCCCAGCCGGCATGTTGTATTCACTGCTATCCCCAACAGACTCACAGTCGGGATCATCCATGTCAACCAAACCATCTCCGTCATTATCCAAATCATCGTCACATTGATAAATAAAAATCTCGCTAACTCCGCCACCCCCGCTACCACCATCTCCACAAACCGGACAATTACTATTATCACCCATTACATATTCATTATTGTCCTGATCACTACTACAACCACTATCATTTACATCTATTGAGCCATCACCATCATTATCTAACCCATCATTACACTGAGTTGTTAATGGTGAACAAGTGCCAGGATCACAAACTTTTTCTGCCTTTTCAAAATTTTGATCAGCCGACCCACAATCAGTATCTGCCGGATAATCAATTAATTCATCTCCATCATTATCTATCTTATCGTTACACTCTGGCAAATATTCGTTATTGTCTTCTGGGTCATATTCATCTAAATTATTCAAACACCCTGCATCATTTGCATCAACCAAACCGTCTCCATCATTATCAACTCCATCACTACAATCAAAACTTTCAATTACACCCCCGTCATCAGATTCATTATTATCAGCAGAATCTTCACAGCCAGGGTCATCCGTATCGGTCAGGCCATCACCATCATTATCAAACCCATCATTACAATCTGGCTCTCCACCAACACCACAGCCCAAATCTGCACAAGAAACATCATTATAGTAATAAGACGCAACCCTGGTATTACCCGCTTTGTCTCCTACACTAACTGCCCAAATTACTTTTATTCCATCTTGAAAAGCCGTATCTTGCACAACGCTAACCGAATACAAACTATCACTTTGCTTTATATAACTAACATCAATATCACCATTCCAACCATATTGAGAAACATTAACTTGTAAAGTATCTATATCCACACCAGAACCAATGTCCTCCACGCTAAAAGTTATCGGATCAGTAGTCGGATAATTTGGAGTTTGGTGGGGGGGAGTAATATTAATAATGCTCGGTGGAATAATTTCACAATACCCAAAAGCAACTATATAGCTCGCCCCACTAACACTGCTTAAAATATTTTCACTAGTTACCGAATCAGCCACCTTACTAGTAATTAATTCACTACCAAATTTAATTGTTAAATTTTTTGTCTGACCTTCATATGCTATTGGACTACGCATCGTAATTCTTGCAAATCTCAAATTACTTCCACTTTTATCACCACCATAACCAACCAAGCCTAGAATATTAGCTGGTAAACTAACTGGCGTACTATAAGTATTAAATAAGCTTCCGCCAGTTATAGAAATGCTTTCTCCGCTTTTATTAAAATCATGTTCTATATAAATTTGTGCACCATTTGCTGATTCCCCTTCAGTATTTAAAATAACATCAACAGTTTTAATACAACTACCAGCCTCGCTAGCATAAACACTGCCCGATGATGGCGAAATAGAAAAACTCGCTCCGTAAACAATAGCTGGAGTTAAAAATCCAAGTAAACTAATTAAAAAATATTTTTTTGTAAAATTCATAATTTAAAGTTGTGATTGTTAAATGTTAACCGCGAACACTATCATCCTGATCAACCTCACTGTCATCCTGAGCAACCTCACTGTCATCCTGAGCGGAGCGAAGGATCTATTACTTTAGATTCTTCGGTGCCTCAGAATGACACTACTCCGCTCAGGATAACAATTTTTGTCTTTTATTTTTTATGGCAACACATCCCCTCCTAAATTAAAATTACCCAGAACCATACTCATATCCAACACATCTACTATATTATCATTATTTAAATCAGCATCAAAATCAGCCATCTGATTCAAACGAACATCCACAGCTGATAAATCAAGCACATCCACAAAATTATCTTTTAAACCAGGCCAACTACCCTGAACATCTCCGGCTTTTAATTTAAAATTGCCAAAATTTAAATTGGTATCATCAGTAAAATTCAAAACTAAGCTTGCTCCCGCTACTACATTAACCCCAGTTATTTTTTTAGCCAAATGTGACCGCCCTTTAAAATAAACTGCTAAATTATTATGTTCAGGCAACTTTGCTTTGTTATTTCTATGATAACCATTTGTATCTATATCAATTTGTTTCATGCCTAAAGTAACTTTTTGAACGGGATCATAAAAAACCAACAACCCACCTACGCTATTATTTGATCCTCCTCTTTTTTCAGGGCAAGCCAAAACTGTTAAATCAACTGTTACTATTATAACATCTTCATTTATTTTTGTTGTAAAATCACCCACTAAAGATTCTGCAACATCGTCATTGCTTTCACATGAAATATTAAAATTATAAGTAGTGCTAGAGGACAAACCAGACAAACTTACTATATAAAGATTATCGACATGGGTCGGGTTAACATTCAAACTATAACTTTCATCTTCTCCATAATCAAAATTACAAACTTCTATTCCAGCCTGACTATTAGCTGTCCATTTAACAGTTGCTGTTGAAAAACTAGTAGAAGTGCTAACTAAATTTAATAATAATTCTCCTTCAGGCGGGGCCAAAGTTTCTAAACTGCCAGTTTTAAACCCAGAATTTGAATTACTGGAATTATCTATGCAAGTTATTTTAAAATAATAATTAGTCTCAGAAGACAAGCCAGATAAACTAGCTATATAATTAATTCCAATATTGCTCGGTGTAACACTTAAACCATAACTTTCATCTTCTCCATATTCAAAACTGCAACTTCGTATACCACTGTCATCATCTGCAGTCCAATTTACTGTGCCAGTAGTAACGCTAGTTGAAGTTGAAATATCGGCTATAGTTGGCGGTGTAGTATCTTCACCACCTGTACTCTTATTACATTTACTTACATCAAAAAAACACAAACTACTACAAGCTAAAACGCCACTAACATAATCTAAATCTAAAGTAGTACAAGTATTACTATTCAAACTATCACCATCACAATCCTCACCGGTTTCTATTAGATCATTACCACAAATTGAAACCACTTGAGCGCCAACAGTTATGGTTTCATCATCAGCTCGTAAATTTGAAATACCCCAAAACGATACTGAAAAAATAATTAGCAGTCCAAAAAATAAACTTAAAAATATTTTACCTACTCTCATAAACATTCCTTTTACTTTTCTTTCTAAAAATCAAAAATACTAAACTTAAAAATATAAAAACCAAAAATATAAAACTCCAAATTGGTAAATACCAAAAACTTGTTTCTTCAATTTTGTTTTGATTAGTCTTGCCATAATTAATATCTGTTTCAGCTTTATATAATCCTGGCCAAAATATTTTATTTTCTTTATTTAAAATCTGCACATCCATGTTTCTAAACGCACCTGGCAATAAATCATTACCTAATTCAATATCTTTTTTTAATATCTCTTTCCCAAAAATATTTTTTATCTTGAACATCCCAGACATAGGCAGTTCAACCGTGCTATTACTTTCTAAGTTTAAAAAGAAATTATTATTTTTATTAAAATTTATTTTTTTTGTGGATTCCCAATTTTTTATAGATAAAGATTCAACCACCAAGCCAGCCACCTGAATATTTAAAATTGAAACTAGTTGAGCTGACAAACTTGCTTCTTGTCTTTTATTAACTACCAAACCAACAAAATGAGATCCTGGATAAGCATTCTCAGGAATCTCTACTAAAAAATTTACTATTTTTTCTTCTCCAGAATTTAAACGAATACTTTTTTCAATTGACCTAACCCAGTCGCTAGCTCCTACACTCTCTTTATTAAAATCAAAAACCGCTCGTCCATTTTCATCTTGCCAAACATCCACTATTTCAAAATCAAATATACTAGATTTGATTTCATTATTAATAATTTTTAATTGGACTGTTTCTTCAGTATTTTTATCAGCTGTTATAAGTATCTTGGCTGGACGCAAACTAAAAGCTTGGACCACACTACTAAATAAAAAAATCATGCTTGTTGCCAAGACTAGAAAAAATAAAAATTTAAATTTTATTTTCATGTTTTTTATGGATTAGCTGATACAGTTAAAACAACTGACTGAGAATAATCAGAGCTAGGAGTAGATGAAGTAGAAATAGAAGCTTTAAAAGTTAAGGTAGTTTGAACTGCACTCGCCGTACCAGATCGGCTTGCCAGAGTTAAACCAGAAGCTATTTCTTTATCACCTATAACTTGTGAATCATCACCTGCAACTGATAAACCATAGGCTTCTGTTCCCGCCTCTACAGTCGCCCCTGCCACCACTGCTGTCAAAGAACTCCCAGTTGTATTAGAAATTGTCATTGCATATCCAGTTGCCGAGTCAGTTGTCACACTCACAATTGTACTCTTGCTAGATACGGCATTGATAGATAATTCTCCCAAATCTAAAGAACTAGTAGTAATAGCTACATCCAAAGTTTCTCCACTATCCAAATCCATAGCTTGATATCCAGCTCTAATTTCATAAACCCCGCCGGTTGAAGTACCTACCCCCCCTTCACCGGTTGTATCTTCTAAAGTATACGAAGTCGAACTAGAATAAACCCCGCCCGTATTAACACTATCAGCATAAATCGTATAATTAGTAGAAGTCATGCGCGCAAAAACAGCCACTGGCAAAACCAGCACACTAAATGCGACTACACTTATACTAATTTTTTTTAACATAATTATAACCACTAAATCAATCAAGCCAAATACAAAACCTAAGTGAAACACTGTCATCCTGAGTGAAACGAAGGATCTAGATTCTTCTCCGCCTCCTCGGCGGATCAGAATGACAATGCCAGCAGGCGTTCGAAATGAAAGTACTCTAAAAAATTAATTTTATTATCCGTACGGTTTAACGTACGTTAAACCGTACGGATAACTATATTTTATTCTTCAAACAAACTATTTATTTTATTTGAGATATCTTTGTTGCCTGGATTTAATTCTTTTACTTTATAATAATAATCTACTGCTTTGCCAGGTTGCCCCCAAGATTCATATAACAAGCCTAAACTATACAGAGCATTTGAATGACTTGGATTTTGAGACACAACCGCTAACCACAGTTGTTCAGACTTATCTCTATCATCACCTTTATCTCGGTTATACAACAAGCGACCATAATTATACAAAAGATCAACATTGTTTTGACTAGCTGGCAAAATTTGTTCATAAATTTTAACAGCCTCACCTATCTCATTTTTTTGCTCATAAACACTAGCCATATCAATGTAGGCCCTGATATAATCTGTTTTTAATTTTACTGCTTCTCCATAATTTTCTAATGCTTTGTCCCACTCTTTTAAGTAAGCATAATTATTAGCCAATCTCCAATGTAAAACAGGATTAGTTGGTTCTAAATTTTTTGCTTCTTCCCAAGAATTTAGTGCCCACTGTCTAGAATCAGGAACTATTAAAGCTGCATTCTCATACATATTAGCCAAATTCTCCCAAAGCGAAACTGAACGAGGAGAAAGTTCGGTTGAGTGTCTCGCAGCATTAACTGCTTGGGCTACCAAAGCACTCACTTTGTTCATATCAGGATTTTCTCCCGCACTAAGATTTGAAGCCTGCATCAAATAAACTTGAGCTAAACCAGCGTAATAAATATCACTGCTCGGTCTTTGCTCGATTGCTTTTATTAATTTACCCTCTGCTCCAGATAAATCAGTTGATTTTAGAGCTTGAGAATAGGCAATTTCAGCCAAATAAAGTTTTGACCCCCAAATACCTGTCATGATAACAACAGCAATCACCACAATAGAAACAAAAGAAAAAGCTAAACTATACTGAGGAGTATCTTGCATTTGCCAAGTTTTAACTTGTAAATATTCTTCATTAAAGTAAGACAAACCAACTGCGAGCATGCCCAGCAATATCCACCACAAAATCCAAGCAACTGGACCAAAGAAGCTAAAGAACATTGCCACAGTCATGAGTAACCAAGTTAATCCAATCAAATATACATCCAATCTTAAACTCTGAATTTCATTTTCAATCTCTTCGTCCCCGCCTATTTTATTTTTAAACCAAGAATTAGTTATATGACCCAAAGTATAAACAACTAAAAATACAAAGAAAAGCGACATTACCACTCCTGACTCAGCCAAGATCGCCAAGAAAGTATTATATGGTTGCCCAAAACGCAAAGACCAAGCAGTTTGATCATAGTTAAAACTTTCTGGTCTAAACTGAGAAAAATCCATCCCAAATGTTCCCAAACCACTACCTAGCAAGAAATTTTTTGTTTTGTCTAAAGTTGTATCAACTGATATTGTCCAGGATGTTTGTAACCCAAGTGATAGTTCAACTGGTACTGAGGATTGCAAAGATTTTGGACTACCAAAAACAATAAATACCAATGTTAAAATTAAAACCACAAACAAACTAGACAACCACCAAATTCTAGCTTCGTTCAAAAAGTTAGCTCCTAAAATTAACAAGAACACCACGCCTATCAACAGCACCCACCACAACATATTAAAACTCAAAAGCACTAGCGAAGTAAAAGCCATAAGGGCTACAAAAAAATAACCAATCGCCCTACCCACTGTTAGACTCTTTTTAATAAGCTGACCAGCCGACATCACAAATACAAATATCATCATGAAACCAAACGGACTATTTATTTTATCAATTGTATTCCAAGCTCCACCCAAAAAATCACTTAAAAAATCAACTTTAAATACTACCTTTAAAATAAAAAATAAAGCTGTTAAACCACCACTCAAAATAATGGTGTCTAATAATACCTGCCAACGTTTTTTGGTTTTAACAGTATTAACAGTTAAAAAATAAGATAAAACCAAAAACAATAAAAATACAAAATTAAAAACAAAAAATTCATTACGTCCAAAAAAACTATAATTTACATTTGTAGAAAAAATAGCTGACAGCAGTCCAAGTCCTAATAAAATTAAAACTGGCGCATCCAAAAACGAACGATGATATCTAACTGTTTTAGTTAAAGCAACTTTCAAACCAAAGAATAATAAGGACAGTAAAACTAAACCAATAAAAACATACTGTTTTGGTATAATATAAAAATTTACCAAATTTTTATCCACAAAAAGTGGAGTTATGAAGGCTGATAGTGCCAAGAAAAAATATGACAAACTATCTATAACCTTAAAAAGTCGTCTGTTTTCCATAAACTTTTATCTTAAATTTTAAATTATTTTTATTTAAGCCTAATTAAATATTAAATTTATGAAGGCTTTTATTATTATAAACTTTTTATACTATAATTATACCACATTTTAAAAAACAATCCTACCTTATACATGACTTCTATTTTGTGGATAATTAAAGTAAAAAAATAATATTATACTATTTTGGTATAATATTATATAATTTATTCTTAAACACTTGATTTTTTAATTAAAAATGGTATAAATAAGATAGATCTTTTAAACTCACAATATTAGGGAGGAGGAGGGCCATGGGCATAGCAATAACATCATCAAAATTTGAGATATTAAATATGTGCCCATATTGCGGGCATAAAAAATTCGAATTTTACGGATTTAAGCCAACAATTTTAACTTACACGTGTTTAAACCCCGAATGTAGAGGAATTTTCTTAGTGGTTAATGATATATTTGCCAACGGACGACCTCCTTTACCACCATATCACACTCACTATAAATTTGATCGCGATTCTCGATATTTTGTTGATGTTAGAGATAAGCGAAAAAAATACCATTTTAGATAAAAACCGGCCATTTGGTCGGTTTTCTCTTTTTTTACAAACTTTTTTCTTTAAAATATTTCACGTGAAACATTTTATTAATTTTGAACTAATCTAATGCTTTATTTAAAGTTATTAAAATTATAAAAACAAAGTTTGTATACACTAGCCTATACATTTATCCACAATATGCACTACTTGTACACAGGTTTATCCACAATTTGTATAGACTACAGTATACAAAAATAAAAAAACAACCCTTTTAGAGCCTTCTTAAAAATAGGTACCGTACACAATCTATTATATCACATTTCGACCTTCTTGTCAAGAGGATAACAGGGAAAAACCTCTTAACTACCGACATCCCAATCAAAGACAGCACCTATTGGCGAGGAGCGCTGTCATTCTGATCCGCCGAGATGGCGGAGAAGAATCTAAGCAACAGCCCACAGATCCTTCGCTCTACTCAGGATGACAACACTAATATTCAAAATAACACTACTTATACTACATGCAACAATTATAGTACTACGCCCTAACAAATCTCTTAACTTTAACCCCATCCACCTCAACAAAGCCCTCAAATTCGGCTAAATCTCTGGTCCAGACAGTGTTTTTAGGGTAATCAGGCGCGTTATAGAGCTGTTTATAAACAACTATTGTATTATTAGGAATAAAACCATTGTTGGCATTTTTAGCCAAATACAATACTTCATACTCTTTTCCTTTACAATGTTTGTATACCCCAGGTGTTATCATATTATTTATCTTATTTGTCCAGAATTACTAAATTATTAAATAAATTTCAAGAAAGATCTCTCCATTACGTTTCATTTCATTCAACTACAGTCGAGATGACAGTAATCATAGATATAATTTAATATCATTTTATTATTTCACGTGAAACAATTATTTACTATTTTCCCAAATATACTCAATTATTTCTCTCAAAGCCTCCGATATCTTCTTATTTTTAATTAATATACCATTAGGATGATCCTTATCAAAAGAAGAAAATAGCACTTTATCATCATAAACATTGATTTCTATACCCAAATCCTTAAAAATGTTAACAAATTTTATTTTTCTTAAATACTTTTTTGAATCTTTATCAGTTTTCTTAGCTTTTTCAGTATCTGGAACAATATTCTTCATCTTAACACCGTGCCTGGTTCTGGTTTGAAAATATTCTTCCCAATAATCATTGCCCATAGCTTCATAGCCTTTTACACAATCAGTAATACCATATATTTGCTTACTTTTGTTTTCTGCCCAAGTATCTCTATATAATGTCTTTAAACCTTCTTTACCATCAAAATACTTGATTTCAGACAAAAGAGATCCATTTTCTTCTGATTCTTGGTCGTTTACCCATTCAAGCAAATTATCAGCCTCAAATTTTGCTTCATCTTCTTTTCTTTTAACCCAGGCTTTAAAATCTTTGAGAGGTATTGGTTCAAAAATAGTTGTTGATTCTGTTTTAATTTTACTAACCAACCCTTTTGATATTAATCTCTCCAAAATAGGATACAGAGTTGTACGATTAATAAGGGTCTGTTTTGCAAGCATAGAAACAGACCCTTGTCCTAGCTGGTAAAGCCCTGACAAAATTAACTTTTCTTTGTTATCTAAGTTCATGCTTTTATTTTAGCACTGTTGTCAATGTGTGTCAACAGATTGACAGTTTTGTCAAATCATGGTATTTTTTAACGTTCTTTGAAAACTTAGCTACATATAGATTAACCGGTAAAAACTTAACTCTAACATCCCCCTGCCGAGGGACTATATCGGAGAGGAGAAAACAATGCCTAACTGTTCATGTGGAAAATATGCACCTTATGGAACATATTGTACTCAGTGCGGGAAAAAAATGCGTCTAGCATTAACCTGTAAATGTGGGTATAAATTCACCGAGGATGATACTCATTGCCGAGATTGCGGCCGTAGCCTGTTTGAGGGGGCAGTACAGCCAGACGAGCAAATGTGGCAGGAGTATAAATCTACGTTGAGAGAATATAAAAAAAAGGTGGGTGAAATTGAGCCTGACAACACGCCCGAAAAAGACCCCTCAAAAGTTTGGCCCTGGATGGTATTATGGTTTTTAAGCATAGTACTGAATATTGTCCAATACTATATTTGACATAAAAACACAGCCTGAAGAAAAACCTCGACCAAACAACCAACAGCCACCCCAAGTTTGGGGTGGCTTTTTTCTTTTGCTTATTATTCGTGACCCCACCAGGAATCGAACCTGGATCTAATCCTTAGGAGGGATTTGTTTTATCCATTAAACTACAGGGTCGTAGTTCCTACATATTAGCTTATTTTAAACTTTTTTTCAAGTTTAAAATCTCATTTGATTTTAACTTACTTTTAGCGTAAAATAGATTTAATAACAAAAAAATACCAAACCTATGCAAACATCCTTATTAATACTACTTTCTGCAACATCTTTCAGTCTTTTGATTGGTTTATTTTTGCTTTATAAAAAATTAGAAGAAACAAAAAAACCAAAAGAGGGAGAAAAAGAACTGTTTTCTTTGTTACAAAATCAAATTCAAGAATTAAACAGAACTGTTGATCAAAAAATGACTGACACTACCAAAACAATGAACGAAACCCAAACAAACATTAACAAAACCATCCAAGAACAATTCGGGCAAAATACAAAACTCATCCAAGGTATTACTGGTCAGTCAAATAAAATGATTACAGATATTACTGAAAAATTAACGAGTTTAGACAAAACCAATCAACAAGTTATTGGATTTTCTGAACAATTAAATAATTTAGAAAAAGTTTTGACAAACCAAAAACACAGAGGCAACCTCGGAGAAGCGGGCTTGCAACTAGTTTTGGAAAATATTTTGCCTCCAACTGCTTTTACTCTTCAATATCAATTTGAAGACGGAGACACGGTGGACGCTATTGTTCAAACCAAAGATGGCATTATACCGGTTGATGCCAAATTTTCACTTGATAATTACAGCAGACTCCACGCAGAAAAAGATCCTGAAAAAAAATCAGCCTTAGAAAAAGATTTTAAAAATGATTTGAAAAAAAGAATAGACGAAACTGCAAAATATATTAAACCAAAATTTGGAACATTAGATTTTGCTTTTATGTTTATCCCGGCTGAAGCAATCTACTATGATTTACTCGTTAACGAAGTCGGAGCAGTCAAAGTAACTACCCGCAGCCTAATAGATTATGCTTTTAGAGAAAGAAAAGTAATTATTGTCTCTCCCACTACATTTGCTGCCTATCTTCAAACTGTACTTCAGGGTTTACGAGCTTTTAGAATAGAAGAAAGTGCTAAAAGTATTAGAAAAAACGTAGAAACCCTACAAAAACATATTAAATCTTATGATGATTTTATGAACAAGTTAGGGGTCAGTATGGGCACGACTGTAAATCATTATAACAAAGCTTACAAAGAACTAAACAAAATAGATAAAGATGTAGTGCGCATTACTGAGGGAGAAAAAACTATTGAACCTCTGGTAATAGATACACCTAAAATAGAAGAATAGTCATAATACTTAATTTAAAAAATATGGCCGAGAATCAAGAAATAAAATCCATCAAAAGCCCTGAAGCACTAAAAGAACAACTAGAAAAGGCTTTAGATGAATTTTTTGAAAACATTGAAGAGGGTATTCAACAAGAATTAGATACAACTAAAAATAGTTGGCTGAGCTGTCTAGCTACCAGGGTATCAGGTTTGCAAGTTATTTTCAGTCCTACTAACGGACTGTCAATGAAAAATTTTATAAAGATCGCCGGAGAATTATCAGATGGTAAATTTGGTAGCAAAGCAATTAGCGCATTAAAAGACCAACATCCTGATGGCAATCCGCCAGATGAAGTTAAACAGGAACTAATCCAAGGTTTAAAAAATTACGCTTTAGAATTAAAATTAAAAAATAATTTATAAAAACTATGTACCCAATATTTTTAGACACAGAAACAACTAAGCTAGGACCAGACGCTCGTCTAGTTCAACTAGCTTATAAAGATTCTGAAAACAAGGAAGTCACAAACGAAATATTTAAACCACCACATGAAATAACCATCGGCTCAATGGCCATTCATCATATCACAAGTGAAATGATTAAAGACAAGCCTGCCTTTAGCGAAACTCCTTACAAACAAAAATTAACTGAAATTTTAAAAGATAACTATTTAGTGGCTCACCACGCCCCTTTTGATATTGCAGTATTAGAAAACGAAGGTGTATTAACTAGTCACTTTATAGATACTCTTCGTGTGTCCCAGCATCTAATAAACTCTGAGGAACACAAACTACAATATCTTAGATACTTTTTAAATTTAAAAACAGAAGGAACCATTACTCCTCACGATGCTTTGGGTGATATTCTGGTTTTGGAAGCTTTGTATCATTATTTAGAAAGTTTAATAAAAGAAAAATTTGGGCTAGATTCACAAGAAGAAATATTAAAACAAATGGCTGAACTCTCAATTACCCCAATTTTGATAAAAGCCTTTGCTTTTGGTAAACATATTGGCAAAACTTTTGAGGAAGTAACAGAAAATGATAAAGGATACTTGGAATGGCTCTTTAATAGCGAAACATCCAAACCACCATCTGAACAAAATGAAAATTTAGTTTTTACACTTAAGCACCATTTGGGCAGGTAAAACTGCTAAAACAAGTACTAGGGGTTGACTTATTTAAGCAAAAATGTTATTATATTTTCGCTCTCAAGTTAGAATTTATTAAAATTAATTATTATGCCAAATAAACCAAGTGCCAAAAAAGCTTTAAGGCAAGCCGATAAAAGGGCTGCATTAAACAGAATGAGAAAGAACAAGTTTAGAGACGCTATCAAAAAAACAATTAAAGCTGAAAAGCAAGAAGATGCTGTAAAAATGGCTCGCGAAGCTCAGAAGGCTTTAGACAAAGCATCTAAAGGGGGAGTAATAAAGAAAAATACTGCTGCTCGCAAACTTTCCAGACTAATGAAAAAAGTTGCTGCCAAAAAATAAATAAAAAAAACCTGCTCAAATATTTGAACAGGTTTTTTAATTAAACTAATTTAAACACTCTCTATAAACAAATCCATCAAGAGAGACGGGTCAGCCAGGCCTGTTTTTGTTTTTATATCAATATCTAACAAATTATTATAAATCCTTTTTAAATTATTAAAATTATATTTTTTAACCAAGCCTAAACTTTTTTTAATAACAAAAGGGTGCAAACCCAAAATTTTACCCGCTTCATCACTACGAACATTAGGGTTATTATCAAAAAAATCTTTTAAAATTATCAAAATTCTAAACTGACGCAGTATCATCAAAAACAAATGGTTCTCATCTTCCCCTAGATCTCTTTGTTTGTTTAATAACTTATAGGCAGTTTTTTTATCACCAACAGCCACTGCTTCGGTCATATTAAAAATATTGTTATCCACCCCAACATCCAAAAATAATTCTAAATCTTTAACTTCAATCTCCTGCCCAGCTTTATAAGCAATAACCTGATCTATCAAATTATTTATTTCCCAATTGCTATTACTATTTTGAGATAAATAATTCAAAGCCAGATTACTTATTTTACCACCCCTATCTTCTATTTCCTTTTTAACCCAGGCAGATAACTTTGCTCCAGACAAAACTTCAAACTCTTGAGAAAATTTTTCTTTTCGCAATAATACATCTAATTCTTTTATTTCTTTTACTCGTCCTAATTTTTCAACTTGATAAAATAAAATTATATTACTTTCTGGTAATTTATTATCTTTAATTTTGACTATTAAAGCAGACAACAAGTCTTTATCTGAACTACTCAAAATATTTTTAACAATAATCATTCTTTTTTCAGCCAAAAAAGGCACAGACATCATCTCGCTTAATATTTTTGAAACATCATCTTTCAAGGCATCAACAAAAACTACGTTGTAACCTTGCGGATCACGTTCTGTTTTAAATTTTTCTATCATTTTTTGTAAGTAAAGATAACTGCGGTAATTATCTTCACCAAAAATATTGATTATCATAAAGCTCTTTTTATCATAAAATCTATATTTTCATTTGTATTAATGTATTTTATCTTAATATCTGTATGATTATTCTGCCAAACTCTAAAAATTTCATCAGCAAAACCCTGCCCAACTGTTTCTACGTCTTTAAAATCAAGCAACACCTCTTTAAATTTATCCAAACCAATCACTAAACGACGGGCTTCGGAACGGGAAATAAGATCAGTGCCAAGTTTATATAATTTTACCACTATTTTGGTTTTTGTAAACTCAAAATCTTCGTCAGTATATTTTTTAAAAACTTGTTCAGTTGTTCTTTTAGTATTTAAGTTAATAAAAAAAATTATTTCTGTGCCTTTTGACTCTTTCAAAGATTCTTCAACAAAAACATC
Organism: uncultured Gammaproteobacteria bacterium; assembly: GCA_964624315.1. GTDB lineage: Bacteria > Patescibacteriota > Patescibacteriia > Magasanikbacterales > GWA2-37-8 > CAZUWJ01. The sequence continues at coordinate 16,770 of CAZUWJ010000005.1, read as the reverse complement.
ATCAACAGTATTTATAAATCTTAACCTTTTTCTATTACTAACAATAGTTAGGGCATCGGCAATTTTTGAAGTAAAAAATATTCCCTGCCCAGTATGTTTTTTCGGGTCTGTTGTTTGTTTACCTTTTAACAAAAACTCTATGGCTTCCATATCGCTCTTTAACTTCTTTTTTCCTTTGATATTATTAAATATTCCGATGCCAACATCGTTAATAACAAACATAAGTGTTTTCTTATCTCTAACAAGAGTGATAAATATCTTTTTTGTTTGAGAATGTTCTATGGCATTATTTAACATTTCTAAAAAAGAAAATTCTACAATAACTTCAATATTTTTTGGTAAATCAATAAAAATTCCAGTTTCTCTTTTAATCTCTTTTAAAATTAAATCTTCACTAAGATCAATATTTTTATACGTCCTTTGAAATACCAGAATCTCTTTTTTTGCTTTTTCTATAGCCTTTTTTTCAGCTAACACATAACTACTCGCACGAGCTTTACCAATTAAAACAATTTTTCCTTCATCTCGCAATTCTTGTAAAAACCTATTTACATATTCACGTGAAAAACCAGTCGCTTTAACAATTTCTGCCGACTTTATTTGACCTTTTTGCTTTATTTTAGTTAATATCTGCTCTTTTATATTCATATTGGTTAACGATATAGTTGACAATACTTATTATAACACACTTTAAAAGTATTGTCAACTATACCGTTAACCACCTACTACATTCTACTCTTTTATGCTATAATATTTAGGATAAATACTTTTATCTAATAATATGAAAAGACAAGCTATCAACAAACAAATAGAAGAGCCAGCCATTTTATCAAAGAAAAAAATGACTCTTGGTCACAGATCCTCAGACAAACTTACCGGCTTTATGGGTAGTTGGACTTTTATTATTATTTTTGTTTTTTATATCCTGCTTTGGATGGGTTTAAACATCTTGGCTTGGTACGAAGGCTGGGATCCCTACCCATTTATTTTACTTAATTTAACTTTATCCTGCCTAGCAGCCCTCCAAGCTCCAATAATTTTAATGAGTCAAAACCGACAAGGAGAAAAAGATAGAGTAATGGCAAAATATGACTATCAAGTGGATAAAAAAACAGAAAGAGAAATACGGGATATGCAAAAAGACTTGGAAGAAATCAAAAAGATGATAAGAAAAATTCCAACTAAAAAATAGCATGCAAACACAAAACCAACGACCTTACCGTTGGTTTTGTGTTTATTACTATATATTCTTTTAATGTATCTCTCCCCACCTTTTCCCCGCGTTCACATCAACTTCAATTGGCACGTTAAGCTTGGCCACACTTTCCATAGTTTCTTTAACAATTTTTGCCACATCTTTAGAAAATTCTTTTTTAACTTCCAAAACAATTTCATCATGCACCTGTAATATCATCATGGTTCCACCGCTGTCATTCTGAGGCACCGAAGAATCTAGTTCCTTCGCTCCACTCAGGATGACATTACTCCGCTCAGGATAATTATTTTTTTCACAATATTCTTTTAATTTTTTATCTAACTCAATCATCGCCATTTTCATGAGATCAGCGGCTGTCCCTTGGATCGGGTGGTTGGTAGCCATCCTCTCCGCCCCACTTCTCATTTGAAAATTACTTGATTTTAATTCTGGTAAATAACGGCGACGACCAAACAATGTCTCACAATATCCATTTTCTTTGGTGAACTTTAAATTTTCTTTAATATATTTTTTTACTCCAGCAAAATTTTCAAAATACTTTTCTATAAAATCTTTGGCCTGCCAAGTTGGTATTTTTGTTCTCCAGGACAAACCATACGCTCCCATGCCGTAAAGAACCCCAAAATTAACCTCCTTAGCCGCCCGACGCATATCACGGGTAACTTTGTCCAAAGGAACGTTATTTATCGCAGCAGCCGTAGCAGTGTGAATATCTTCTCCTTTTTTAAAAATTTCAATCATCTTTTTATCTTTGGCAAGCGAGGCCACAATCCTTAGCTCAATCTGAGAATAATCCGCCACTATCAAGTCATTACCTTTTCCTGATATAAAAGCATTACGTATCTCCCGACCTAATTCTGTTCTGATTGGAATATTCTGCAAATTAGGATCAGAGGAAGATAAACGCCCCGTCGCAGTTACAGCCTGATTAAAAGTAGTGTGTATTCTGCCTGTTTTTTTATTAACAAGTTTTGGTAAAACATCAATATACGTATTTTGTAATTTACTTAACTCACGAAATTCCATTATTTTTTCTACTATCGGGTGTAGACTTTTTATTTTCTCTAATTCATCTGAGGAAGTAGACAAACCAGTCTTTCCTTTTTTAATTCCCTCCGCAGGAATCTCCATTTTTTCAAACAAAATTTCTCTGATCTGCATCGGCGAAGCAATATTAAACTCTACCCCTGCCAAATCATAAATTTTTTTTGTTAAATTTTTAATATTTTTATTTATCTCAACTGACATCTTGTTAAGCATTTTCATATCAATCGCGATACCGTTTAACTCCATCTGTGACAGAACCATCATCAGTGGACCTTCTATTTTTTCAAGTAAGCCTAAATTTTCTTGGATCTCTAATTCCTTTTTTAACTTTTGTCTAGTTTGATAAACAAGCCACAAATTTTCCGCTTCTATTTTTGGATCAGCTCCAAACAAACTATTCTGACCATTAGCCCCCACCAACTCTTGACCCAAGTTTTTAAAAACAACACTAGCACTGTCATGTGCTCTGTTGCCAGGATTTAAAATATAAGATGCGAGCATTACGTCAAAAAGCTCGTTATCTATTTTATAACCCAGATTTAACAAAACTTTAACTAATTTTTTTAAATCATGCCCTACTAAAGTTATCTCTTTATTTTTTAAAATCTTTTTTAATAATTTTTCTTCCAAATTATCTACAAAAAAACCTTCATTGTTAACTATAAAAATTAAACCTCTCAATTTTCCTGTTAAGACTTCTCCTTCTAACACTTCTTTACAGGCATATTCACGAGCTTTAAAAATTTTATCAATTAAAACTTCAAACTCTTTTTTGGTTTTTATAATTTCAAATTTAAAACTCTGTTTTGCTCCTTGTAGCTCTGTCTTTTTACCAACTTGATTTTTTTGCGCTTCACCTTCCATGCCTGGCACGCGTTTTAATAAACTCACAAATTCATATTCTTGAAAAAATTTCAAAACATCTTCTTTTTTAAATTCTTTTAATCTAGTTTTTTCTAGTTTAAAATTTAGCTTCGGAACATTGCAATCTATAGTAGCCAATTCATAACTCATCTTAGCATCCTCCGCTCCGTTTTCTAATTTTGCCCAAACACCCTTTCTTATTTCTGTATTTTCTTCTCTTTTGTCTGATTTTATTTCTTTTAAAATATTTTTTAAATTGCCAAATTGTTTTATCAAATCAGTGGCTGTCTTTACCCCAACTCCAGCAACACCCGGTATGTTGTCCGACGGGTCACCAGACAATGCCTTGAAATCTATCATTTGTACTGGCCCAAAACCAAATCTTTCTCTTACTTGTGCCTCATCATAAATAATAACATCACTCATACCCCGCCCCAAGGTAAATACCTTTATATTTTTATCTACCAATTGCAAGGTATCTTTATCTCCAGTCACAATATAAGTATCCAGATCTTTTAATTTCTTATCTTTTACAATCGTGCCTATAACATCATCAGCCTCATACCCAGAACGCTCAAAAATAGGGATATTAAAAGCCTCAACTGCCCGATGGACCAATGGTATTTGATCATAAAGCTCCTGATCAGCCCTTACTCTAGTGGCTTTATACTCCGCAAATCTTTCATGACGAAAGGTTTTGCCAGCCATATCAAAAGTAACAACCAAATATTCTGGTTTCAGCTCTTTCCAAACCCGAAGCATCATAGACAAAAATCCATAAACAGCGTTAACCATCTCCCCTTTTTGGGTAGTTAAAGGGGGAATGGCATGATAGGCCCTGTGGATTATGGCGTTGCCGTCAATTATTACAAATTTTTGCTTTTCTTTGTTCATATTCTATATTTTACGCTAAAAAGAGAGAAAAAACAAGAATGTTGACAATTTTTTAAATACTGATATAATAAGAAATCTATCATTGTGGTAATAAAAAGGAAAAAGGGAGGCTATTTTGCCATATTCTGTCAAAAAAATGATTTTAGGGGGATTTTGCTATAAATGTGCCAGAGAGCGCGCCTTTGAAGTAACCCAGGTACTAATCCATCCCAATGGAACGGGTGAATTAATCTTGGACACTCCTTCAAACACAAAAATCTCGCTATCTTTAAGGTGTCAAGCTTGTTCCAGCCCTAAAAAAGTAACGACTACCTGGGGCAACTGGATAACCTTTGTAACCAACAAAGGACCCCTCAAAACGATTTAAGACAAGTAGCCCCGCCACAAAACACCAAGGCTCGGACGACGTTCCGGGTCTTTTTTCTTTTCTAACCTTAGATTTTGTAAGTTTGTATACGCTATCCTATACAAACTGTGGATAAATCTGTGTATAAACACCCCCAAAAGTGGATAAGTCCACAATTTATTCACAGTTTTTTAACAGTTTTTAACTAAGCTAAGCCAAAAATAATTTTGTATAGGCTTGTCTAGACAAATATTTTTATCAATTTTACCTTTTTTAGGCACTTTTTGGCTAAACTAAGCTAAAAAATGACCAAATTAGGGGGGCTTGACAAAACTTCAAAAGTATGCTATAATATATTTGTTAGATAATTGATCTTTCAAAAACAATTTCTGAAATCTACTTTAAACCCAAGAAGGGTTATGCTGTTTAAAACAATAGCTCAATACTGTCTATGCTTGACATGGGCACTTCCTCCCTAAATTTTAAACAATTTACAAACAGCACAACCGACTTCTTGGAGGGCAACTCTAAATTAGTTGGTCTGGATATTCCTTATATTCAGCCAACACCAGAGCCCTGCCCCCAAGTGGACGGAAATTTATAGGTGGTTGTATCGCCAGTAAAGCCCGTTTATACGGTTTTTACCGGCGACTACAATCCCTCTTTACTAAAGGGGACGTCATAAAATAATTTTATATAGGGCGATCCCCTTTTATAATACAAAAATTTAATATATAATTATAATAAATATAAAGCATTCTTATGATAACTCCCTGGAAAAAATTAAAGGAAAAAAAGGCAGGCACAAAATATAGAAAAGTAGTAATAAAAACTTTTAAAATGCCTGATGACAGAATCGTTAATTTTGATATTAAACTAGAGGGTCCGGCAGTCTGTATTTTGGCATTAACCAAAGATAAAAAAGTTATTTTAACAAAACAATATAGACCAGGACCTGAAAAAATACTACTTGAAATGCCTGGTGGCTTTATTGATGAAGGAGAAAAGCCAATAAAAGCTGCTAAACGAGAGATGCTAGAGGAAACTGGATATACTGGAAACTTTAAATTTGCTGGTACATGTTTAGAATGTGCTTATTCAACTATGTTGCGTTATAACTTTGTGGCAACAGATTGTGTTAAAACCCAAGAGCAAAACCTAGAGCCTAACGAGTTCATAGAAATAACACAAATGGACCTAAAAGACTTTAGAAAACTTTTACAGAGCGGGGAACTTTCAGATGTTGATACAGGATATATGTGTTTAGATTTTTTAAATTTATTATAAACATTTTTGACTCCCACTAAAAAATAAAGTAAACTTGTATAACAAATTTACTTTATTTTTTTATGAAAAAAATTTGGAACAAAAACTTTGTACTACTATCCTTGGGAGGATTTTTTTTATTTGTAGACCAAATAATAAAATACTTAAGCTTAAATATTTTTACTAATCAACATATTTATAAGGGTTTGGGATGGTACCCTTTTAAAAACCCTGGCATTGCTTTTGGTATTAAAATACCCCTACTGCTAATTATTTTTTTAAGTTTAATAATAATTGTTTTGATTTTTGTAATCTGGGAAAAGCAAACCGCGCTAAAATCAAAACTCGGCTTAGCCTTGGTATTAAGCGGAGCCACATCAAACTTAATTGATCGTTTAATACATCACCAAACTATTGATTATTTTGCCTTTTTTACTGGCATTATAAATTTGGCTGATACTCTCATAGTTATTGGTTTTATAATTTATTTATTTTCAAAAAAAGAATAAGGAGATATGTTTTTAAAATTAAATTGTGCAGAAAACTTTGGTTTAGAATGTTTAAAAGTTGAAGTTGAAGTTGACATTAATAAAGGTCAAACTTCTTTTAATATAGTAGGACTAGGGGACACGGCTATTCAAGAAGCCAAATCTCGCATTTACTCCGCTATTAAAAATTCTGGCTTTGAATATCCTTATAATTTTAGAATTCTAATAAACCTGGCACCAGCTGATATACCCAAAGAAGGTCCTGCTTATGATCTTCCCATGGCCGTTGGTATTATTTCACTACACAACCATCTACAATTTGATTTAGAAAATTCTTTATTTGCTGGCGAACTAGCTCTAGATGGAGGAGTACGTAAAACAAAAGGAATTTTACCGATGGCTATTTATGCCAAACAAAACAATATTAAAAATTTATTTATTCCAGAAGAAAATAAAGAAGAAGCAGGGCTGATAAAAGATATAAATATTTATCCAGTTAAAAATTTAGGGCAACTAATAAAACATTTAACTGACCAAGAAAAAATAACCAGACACGTCCAAACAGAAAATTTTGAAAACAAACAAACTTATGAATTGGATATGGCTTTGGTTAAGGGACAGGAGTTTACTAAGCGTGCTTTGGAAATTGCGGCCAGTGGAGCACATAATATTTTGATGTCTGGGCCACCTGGTAGTGGTAAAACATTGCTTGCGAGAACACTACCTTCAATACTACCAAGAATAACTCAGGAAGAAGCCCTGGAAGTAACAAAGATATATTCTATTGCCGGACTACTTAATAAAAGCTTCATAAACGAACGGCCTTTTAGATCTCCTCACCACACTATCTCTAACGTGGCGCTTGTTGGGGGAGGAAGAATGCCTCGCCCTGGAGAAATATCTTTATCTCACCGCGGAGTTTTATTTTTAGATGAGTTTCCAGAATTTCCTAGACAAGTTTTGGAAGTAATGCGTCAACCTTTGGAAGATGGTGTAATTACAATTTCTCGCGCTCAAGGAACTTTGACTTTTCCAGCTAGATTTATTTTGGTGGCTAGTCAGAATCCTTGTCCTTGTGGATATTTGACTGACCCAGACAGACAATGCACTTGTGCTCCTGGACAAATTTTACGCTATCAGAAAAAAATTAGCGGACCACTCCTAGATAGGATTGATTTACATATTGAAGTGCCAAGAATTAATTTTGAAAAATTATCTCAAGACAGTTTGTCTGAAAATTCGGATAGTATAAGAGCGAGAGTGGAAAACGCAAGAGAAATACAAAACAAAAGATTTGAAGAAAAATCAATATTAACCAACAGTGAAATGGGTAATGCAGAAATTAGAGAACATTGTCGTTTAAAAGACGAATCTTTAGAACTACTTAAAACAGCAGTTTCCCAAATGCACCTATCTGCCAGAAGTTATAACCGGATTCTAAAATTAGCACGCACGATTGCTGATTTATCAGGGATAGAAAAAATTAAAACCGAGCATATTGCTGAAGCTTTACAATATAGAAATAAAACTGAATAAGACCTTGATTAAATATAAAAAAAATGATATTCTTGGTCCAAGCTAAATGCACTGCTCTTAAGTTGAGCCAAGTTTCAAAACGTACTTATTTTTAAATCACCAAAACTCACCTTTTATATTAATAGAAAAAGAATCAGGCGGTTGTTGCTTTAAAAATAAGTACGTTTATCAACTTAATAATTATAAACGGTACCGTAGCCAAGTGGTAAGGCAGTGGTCTGCAAAACCGCCATCACCAGTTCAAATCTGGTCGGTACCTCAAAGTATCAATATGGTATTGATACCTAAAAAAATAAAAACTCCCTCTGTTTGCAGATTGCAGAGGGAGTTTTTATTTTTAAGTTTTATCTAATATACCCAAGTGGGTTCACACGCACACCATTGATCTGGATCTCAAAATGAAGGTGAATTCCAGTTGGCCCATAAACCTGTCCAGTATTACCCATCAATCCAATCGTTTGTCCACGCTCAACATGATCTCCAGCAGAAACTAGTAACTTGGAATGATGGCCATATAAAGTTTTTACTCCACCACCATGATTAATAACTACATAACAACCATAACCGCTATTCCACCCACATTGTGATGTTTCAACTTTACCAGCTTTGGCCGCGTAAATTGTTGATTGCCAAGGACCCGCAACATCTAACCCGTGATGTTGCCAATGATAATATTGAGTAATAATTTTTGCCGAAGAAGGCCAAACAAAACCTGAGGTAGCTGGGCTTTGTTGTGACGGAGGAGGAGCAATCACAGATCTAGAACTCTGTGTAGTAGCCCTTGATCTTGAAGTAGAATAAGTTTTTTTAGCACCATTTGGAACTACTATTTTATCCCCAATACGAAGACTCCCATCTGATTTTAAATTATTAAATTCTATAATCTCACTGGCTTTGCCATCATATAAATTAGCTATTTTTAAAACAGTATCACCACTTTTTACAGTATGCCTAATACCGCTCACGGGTAAAATACTAAGAACCTTACCAGAACGTATTATTGAACGAGAAGTTAAATTATTATCCCATAATAAAGTAGCCAAACTTATACCAAATTTTTGAGCAATCAAACCAAGAGAGTCTCCTTCTTGAATAGTGTAATCAATCGCTTCTTTACGGTCGGAAACAACCACTTCAACCGCACCTATATCAGCACCAGGTAAAATAGTTGGTTTTGACAAAGCTGACCCACCTGCCATTACTGCTGCCAAATCTCTCTCATGCATCAAAGCTGTATCTTGGGCTAAATCCACCCCAGCTTCACCAGTCAGAGTACCTTCTTTCCAAGTTGGTAAATCAATATCATAATTAACCACATATTGATCATCAACTACAATGGCTTCTAAACTAAACTCTTCACCCCTGTTAGATAGAGAATAAGCCAAGCTGTTTTGTCCGGACATATAATCTCCTTTTTTTGCGTATAGTTTGGTTTGGGGAATAGCTACAAATAACAAAATTATAAATAATAAAATCTGAAGATTATCTCTTCTCATAAACCAACGGGTATTGCTCTTAACAGCACTTTTATCCCAAAAATAACCGACTTTATAATAAAAAAATCCAATAAATCTCCAAAAATAGCTGAATAATTTATTCAGAGAATTACCTATTTTATCACCTGTCCACCACAAAAAACGCTTCAGATAAATCAAGGATCTTAAAAATTTAAATAGAATTTTATATTTCATAATATTGACTTAAAGTCCATTTTAGCATATTATATTATAAAAATCTAGAGTACATTTTTTAAATTTTATTCTTAATTTATCGACTATGACTATAGCGCTATACGCTATCCTACCGGCCGTCATCGCTGTTTTGTACGGCTTATATTTAGTTGGTTGGATTAACAAAAAACCAACTGGCAACGAACGCATGCAAGCTATTGCTCGCGCCATCCAAGATGGTGCCCAGGCTTACATGAAAAGACAATACAAAACTATCACTTGGGTAGCTTTGGGTGTCTTTTTAATTTTAGGTTTAAGCATAGGTTGGATCACTGCTTTTGGCTTTTTGGTTGGGGCAGTATTATCTGGCCTAACTGGTTTCATTGGTATGACAATCTCTGTCAAAGCTAATGTCCGAACTAGCGAAGCTGCTAGAAGTGGTTTAAAAGAAGCCATGAATGTAGCTGTTAAGGGGGGAACTATTACCGGTCTTTTAGTAGTCGGTTTAGCCCTTTTGGGAGTAGCTGGTTTTTATTCTTTAACCAAAGACTTGTCTGCTTTGATAGGCCTTGGTTTTGGCGGAAGTTTAATTTCAGTTTTTGCTCGTATCGGTGGTGGTATTTTTACCAAAGCTGCTGATGTTGGAGCTGACCTTGTTGGAAAAGTAGAAAAAGGTATTCCAGAAGATGATCCTAGAAACCCAGCTGTTATCGCTGACCTTGTTGGAGATAATGTTGGTGATTGTGCTGGTATGGCCGCTGATCTATTTGAAACCTACGCTGTTACAGCCGTTGCTACTATGGTTTTAGGTGGTTTAATGTTTGTTGGAAATGAAAAAGCAGTTATTTATCCATTAGTTTTAGGCGGTATATCTATTATCGCTTCTATTCTTGGTACTTTTGCTATCAGACTTGGCAAAACACAGAATATAATGAATGCTTTATATAAAGGATTGATAGTATCTGGTCTTTTATCTTTAGTTGGATTCTACTTTGCTACCAACGCTTTAATGAGTGATATCGCTGGTTATAGCTCTTTTAGAATCTACTTAGCATCTATTATCGGTTTGGTCTTAACCACTTTAATGGTTTTAATTACCGAATATTACACTTCAACAAAATATAGTCCAGTCAAAAAAGTAGCCAAGGCCGGTGAAAGCGGACATGCTACTAATATTATTGCTGGTTTAGCTTTGTCTATGAGAGCAACTGCTTGGCCTGTACTATTTATTGTTGCTTCTATCCTGGGTTCATATTGGTTAGCTGGTATATACGGCATAGCTGTCGCTGCCATGAGTATGCTTTCCTTGTCTGGAATTATAGTTGCAATTGACGCTTATGGCCCTATTACTGACAATGCTGGCGGTATTGCTGAGATGAGCGAAATGCCTGAGGATGTTAGAAAAATAACTGATGCTTTGGATTCTGTTGGTAATACTACAAAAGCTGTTACCAAAGGTTATGCCATCGCTTCAGCTGCTTTAGCTGCCCTGGTCTTGTTTGCTGATTTTACTCACAAACTACCAGAAGGCACACAATTTTTAATCAGCGACCCAAGAGTCTTGGCTGGTTTATTTATTGGAGGACTTTTACCTTACTTGTTTAGCTCAATGCTATTAGAATCAGTTGGTAAAGTTGCTGGTAAAGTAGTAGAAGAAGTCAGAAGACAATTCAGAGAAATACCAGGTATAATGGAAAAGACTGCTAAGCCAGACTATGGCAAAGCTGTTGATATTGTTACTAAAGGAGCTATCGGAGAAATGGTACTACCTGTTATTATTCCTATCTTTGTTCCAATTCTTATTGGATTTACTTTGGGAGTTGAAGCTTTAGGTGGATTACTACTTGGAACTATCATTACTGGTATATTTGTAGCTATTTCAATGACAACCGGTGGCGGTGCTTGGGACAATGCTAA
>CAZUWJ010000005.1:0-5516 GCA_964624315.1 uncultured Gammaproteobacteria bacterium | reverse complement strand
CTAAAAAATATATTGAAGACGGAAATTATGGTGGAAAAAATTCTTTTGCTCATCAAGCTGCAGTTACTGGAGACACAGTTGGCGACCCATACAAAGACACCGCTGGCCCAGCTATTAACCCAATGATTAAAGTAGCTAATATAGTTGCCCTTCTAATTGTAGGAATGTTGATAAAATAATTAAAAATACATACAATCTAAACTAAAAACACCTTGGGAAACCGAGGTGTTTTTTTAATATTCTTTTTTATCACTCCTATTGATTGAGCGAACGAACCCGCCTGTTATTCACTTGACTAAAGAAACCTTACCAAATATACTAGATATACTAATTCATTCTTTTAAATATAAAATATATGGTATTCGGAGAACCTGGACAATATGACGGTGATGGTGGCTCTAAGCTTAAAAAAACATCACCAGACACTAAAACAAACAATGCGTCTGCACAAGAGCTAAAAGACTCTACGGCAAAAACCGAAGAAAAAGATAAAATTGAACAAACAGGGGTAGAAATAGAACAAAACATTGCGTCTGCACAAGAGCTAAAAGACTCTACGGCAAAAACCGAAGAAAAAGATAAAATTGAACAAACAGGGGTAGAAATAGAACAAAACATTGAAGAACACGGCACTTCAGTATTTAGGATTAACCCAGAGGAAAGACCATGGGAATCCACAGGTAGGGCAGACGCAAAATATTCTAGTGAATTCTGGGAAAAAACTAGTAACGAGGTGGCAGATAAATTAGCGACTAATATATTAAGTAATATCGAACTAGATGCTGGGTGTAATGAAATTTTAAATAATGACCCAGAAAGAAAAGCGGAATTAGAATTTCTAATAAAAAATTTATCTAAAAAAGAAACTTATAACCTATTTTCCGACGTTCTTAAACAAGATATGGACACCGAATCATTGACCGGTCTTTTGACAGGAGAGACCAACATAATAGGAGATTTATACGAGGGCGTAGAAAAAGACATTCTTATCAGAGAAAGACTAATGAGCAAAGGGATAAAAGATGCTTTAAATGAAGCAGGCTCTGCAGATTATTTTCTCGAAGGTACTAAAATGAAAGATGCTGTTGATAATGAAGTAGGTGGTTTTTTTGATGAAGATAAGCCAGAAAGACTACAGAACCTCCCTTATTATAATGGGCTAGTATTACAAGGAAGATTGCTTGGAAACTATTCAAAAATAGAACCGGGTGTAAACAGTGGTGAAATCGGCAAAACATTTACCACAATGACTGACATCGCTGAAAACAACTATGATTTAATAAACGGCACAAGAAAGAAGGGTGAAAGGTCTGAAAAAGATATGAGCGATTGGTTAATAACACAAAGTAAAATTAGAGCACAATTTGAACATACAGTAGGGCGATCAAGCTCTTCAACAAACTATGACGCTGGTGTTAATAACTTTTTATTAAAAACAACAGAAAACAACTTTGTATATCAAGATACTCCTAACGTATAACAAGCTTGAACAAAAAAAATGCCTCGGGAAACCGAGGCGTTTTAAAATATCGTTGTTATATTGACAAAAAACTATTTTTAGACTAAACTAAAAACCAATTTGTTTAAATAAACTAACCAAACATATGAAGCATGAATTAAAAAAATTGGAGAAGTCACAAATAGAACTAACTATTACTGTTGAGCCAAAAGAATACGAAGAAGATTTAAAAAAGGCTGCTCAAAGAATTTCTACTAGAACAAATATAAAAGGCTTCCGCCCAGGCAAAGCCCCTTACGAAATGGTAAAGGAACAAATTGGTGAAATTAAAATAATGGACGAGGCCTTGCAGACAATCATTGAAAAAAGTTTTTATAAAACAGTAGGGGAAGAAAAAATAGAAACTATCGGGATGCCACAAATTGCTATTGAAAAAATGGCTCCTCGTAATGATTTGGTTTTTAAAGCAACTGTAGCTTTGATGCCAATAGTAAAACTACCTGACTTAAATAAAATAAAATTAGAAAAAAAAGATATAAAAATAGAAGATAAACAAATTGATGAAGTTTTGAACAACCTAGGTAAAATGCAGGCCAAGGAAGTAATCGCTAATCGCAAAGCTACAGATAAAGACAAACTAGTGATTGATATGGACATGTTCCAGGACAAAGTAGCAGTCGAAGGTGGGCAGTCCAAAAAACATCAAATTTATTTAAATGAAAAACATTATATCCCAGGTTTAGAAAAAGAATTAATCGGATTAGGAAAAGATGACAAAAAAGAATTTACTCTTAAATTTCCTAGCGAGCATTATCTAAAACATCTAGCTGGAAAAGATATTGATTTTAAAATTCTAGTCCATGATGTATACGAACTACAGTATCCAACTGTTGATGATGCTTTGGCTAAAGTTTTGGGCCAGCCAGATTTAAAAACTTTAAAAGAATTATTACACAAAAATTTGGCTCGTGAAGCAGGGCAAAAAGAAGAACAAAGAATAGAAATTGAAATCTTTGAAAAAATATTAAAAAAAGCTCAAATAAACGAAGTGCCAGAAGTTGTTATCACTGCTGAAAAACAAAAAATGTTTTATGAACTAAGACATGATTTGGAACAGAGAGGAATTGAGGTTGATAAATATTTAAAAGATTTGAAAAAAACTGAAAAAGAAATCTTTGCTGATTTTCAAGAGGGTGCTTTAAAAAGAGCTAACTCGGCTTTGATCTCAAAACAAATAGCCAAAGATAACAGCATCGCTGTTTCTAAAGAAGAATTAGATAAAGAAATAGAATTAATCAAAAAAACTTACCCAGACAATCCTCAGGTTGAAGAAAATATTAAAAGACCAGAAGTACTAGAAACAATCGCTTCAACTATACAAAATAAAAAAGTTGTTGCCTGGTTAAAAGAAAAGATATTAAAGAAAAAAGCGAGCGAAGCGAAGTCCCGCACTGACGAAGAGTCTAGTGCTGGAGAAACAAAAAAATAAACTAAACACTAAATAATAAAACTCCCTAGAGAGATATCTCTCTAGGGAGTTTTATTATTGCCAAAAAGACTATAATGTAATATGATATTAAATATGAATGAATTAAAAACAACTTTAAAAATTGTTAAAAAAGCTAATAAAATTATTGCTAAGAATTTTAATACTTTTGGAAATCACAATTTAGAATTCAAAAAAAATAATGAGATAGTTTCGAATGTGGACAAGGAAGTTAATCATTTTATTACTTCAAAAATAAAAAAATATTTTCCTCAAGACAAAATTATCAGCGAGGAAGCCAAAGACATAAACCAAGACGGCAATAACAAGTGGTATATAGACCCCCTTGATGGCACTACTAATTTTGTTTACGGTTTACGAGAATTTGCTACCTGTCTTTCAAAAATAGATAAAGATAATAATATTAAACTAGGCATAATTGGAATACCCCTTGCCAAAGAAATATACTACACTCATAATAATTTATCCTTTTTAAACAAACAACAAATAAAAGTTTCAAATGTTACCGATTCATTGCATGAAAGAAATTTGGTTTTCTTGTGCGATGGACACAGTCAAAAATCAAATAAAAAGTTTTTAGAAATTTTGAATAAATTTGAAACCGCTGACATGAGATTTAGGGTCTTTTCTTCGGCAGGCATAGAATTAACCGCCGTGGCCTCTGGCAAAGCTCAGGGAGCCATTTTACCCGAAATACACCCCTGGGATGTGCTAGGCGGAGTATTGCTAGTTAAAAACGCTGGAGGCAAGGCTACTAATTTTAAAGGGGAAGAATGGACTATAAATGATACTGAATTGGTTGTTAGTAATAATACTATCCATAACAAGCTTTTAAAGCTAGTAATATGAAGATGAATGTTAAAGTAATACCAAGGTCTTCAAAAAATGAAGTAGTTGGAAAAATGGCCAACGGTATTTTAAAAGTAAAGCTAACTTCAGCCCCGGTAGATGGAGAAGCTAACAAATCATTAATCAAGCTTTTAGCCAAAGAATTTAAGGTAAAAAAAGGACAAATACAAATTTTAAAAGGCAAAACCAGTAAAAATAAACTCGTGGAAATAAACTAGCCACAAACCTCAAATATACTTATTTTAAACCCGCCAAAACTCGCCTTCGTTTTATATAAAATCAAAGAGGCTCAGACAGTTGTCGATTTTAAAATAAATATATTCTCGGCTTAATCTAATAAAATAATAATAACATGCTCCCTAAAGATAACACCTTAAAAAAAACCAGAGATCTTAATCTCTTGATGAAAAACGGCCGATGGGTAAGTAAGGGGTTTTTATTAATAAAATACTTAAAACTATCTAGCTTAGCATCTGTTTTAATACCAAAATCAATTCAAAAATTAGGTCAAAAAGAAGTTGATAACTTCAAAAAACAGCTCAGAATAGCGGTTTCTGTTGGTTTAAAAGTTTCTAAAAGCGCTGTTAAAAGAAACAAGATCAAGAGACAACTACACGAAGTGTTGAGACCTCTATTAAAAACTCAAAATATGGCTTCCGGTTATTATTTATTAATAAATACAAAGCCGGGTATATTAGAAAAAGATTTTGCTGAAATTAGCCAAGAATTAAAGTTACTACTTCAAAAAACCAAGATCTATAATCCTTAAATTAGGCTAAAATATGATAAAAAACCCAATTTATTGGCTAAGACTGCCTTTTTTAGCCCTTATTAAAATCTACCAAAAAACCATCTCACCTGATCATGGTTTATTTAAATCATATTTTCCTCACGGATACTGTCGTTTTTACCCAACTTGTAGTGAATACGGGCATCAAAGCATAAAAAAATACGGCCTTTTAAAGGGCCTGCCAAAAACTATCTGGAGAATCTTGCGTTGCAACCCCTGGAATAAAGGGGGAGTGGATCTTCCTTAAATAAATCTAACTTAAAAAAATAACCTCGCCGTAGCGAGGTTATCTTGTTTTTTTAATTCTTTTACCCTTTTTTTCATCAGAAACCGTTAGCTTTGTTCTACCCTTTGCTCTTCTTGATTTTAAAACATTGCGCCCGTCTTTATCTTCCATTCTTGATCTAAAACCATGAGTTTTTGCTCGTTTTCTCTTTTTTGGTTGATACGTTCTTTTAGTTGACATATATTTATAATTTAAACGGACTCTAATATAACATTTATTAATTAGAATGTCAAGTTTATATTAACAGTTAATATTATTAATAACTCATCCACAGATTATCCCCATGTTTTCCACTTTTTAGTTTTTTCGCATGTTTTAGTTAAACTCCGCTTGTGCTACAATAAACAAGCTAAATTATTAAATTAGACATTATGACAAATCAGGAGGTATGGCAGGCTGTTCTTGCCGAACTAGAATTAAACATTTCCAAAGCGAATTTTAATACCTGGTTTAAAAATACTGGTATTTTAAGTTTAAAAGAAGGAGAAACTATTGTCTGCGTGCCAAACATGTTTACCAAAGCTTGGATTGAAAAAAAATATCATGCTGGTATTATAAAGTCATTAGAGAGAATAACTGGCAAGCCTATAAAAAGATTGGAATACAGAATAGAAAATATCAAAAA
>CAZUWJ010000004.1:0-35221 GCA_964624315.1 uncultured Gammaproteobacteria bacterium | reverse complement strand
CGCGGGTACAGAGTTGGTTTCGGCATCGGTTTTGATTAAAGCCGGTGACATCGGGTATCTTCTGCCCAATAACCAGTCTGAGGCTGGCGAGGCAGATGTAATAAAGTTTAAGAGGAGCGCCTAGCATAGGCAGCGCTCCTCTCTTTTTTTACCTTGATTTTTTGTGTGTTTTGTAGTATATTAAATAAACTCAATTTTTATGAAAAGATTTTTTATTCAAACTCTTGGATGTCAGATGAATAAAAACGATTCGGAAAGAATCGTCAGTCTTTTGTTGTCTCTGGGATTAGAAGAAGTAGCGGACTATAAACAGGCTGATCTTTTATTAGTTAATACTTGTAGCGTTCGTCAGAGTGCTGAAAATAGGGTTTTTGGATTAATGGATAAATGGTTAAAATTAAAAGAGCAAAATCCAGATGTTATTTTGGGTATTACTGGCTGTATGGCTGGTCGGGATAAAAATGGTCATTTACGAAGGCAGTTTAAAGATGTGGATTTATTTTTTTCTATTGATGATTTGGTGATGTTGCCAAAATGGTTAAAAGAACTAAATTTAGAATTTGTTAAAAATGATTTTGAGGATTTGACTGAGTATTTGGATATTGAACCTAAAAGAAAAAACAATTTTCAAGTTTTTATCAGTATTCAGACTGGTTGTAATAATTTTTGTACTTATTGTGTGGTGCCTTATGCTAGAGGAAGAGAGAGAAATCGTAGTGTTAAAGATATTTTAAAAGAAGTGAAAGACGCAGTAGAGGCTGGGGCAATAGAAATAACTTTGTTAGGGCAGGTGGTAAATGATTATAAGGCAAGTGATAAAGAAAATTTTAGTAGTGATAATCCGTTTAAAGATAAGGATGATTTTTCTGCTCTTTTATGGGAATTAAATCAAATTGAAAAAATAAATCGCATTCATTTTACTGCTCCTGATCCACAATATTTTAATGATTATCAAATTAGTGCTTTGACCCTGCCTAAACAAGTTAACTTTTTACATCTACCAGTTCAGAGCGGTGATAACGAGGTATTAAAAAGAATGAACCGTCATTATACTTGTGAGAAATATTTGGAGATAATTAAAAAAATTAAAAAAGTAAAGCCAGATATGGCCTTGGCTACTGATATTATAGTTGGTTTTTGTGGGGAGACCCAAAAAGAATTTGAGGGTACAGTCGATTTGTTTAAACAGTGTAGCTTTGATATTTCTTATCACGCTGTTTATTCCCAGAGGAGCGGGACGGTCGCGGCCAAGGTTTTTAAAGATGATATTCCTCTGGAAGAAAAGAAAAGTAGGTGGAGAATTTTGCAAGGGATGATGGAAGAAAATACACTTTTAAAAAATCAAAAATATTTGGGGAAAATCGTAGAAGTTTTAGTAGAAAAATATAAAAATGGAATTTGTTCTGGTAATAGTAGAGAGGGTAAATTGGCTCATTTTTTGAGCTCAGAAGATTTGGTTGGTCAAATAGTAAAAGTAAAAATTACCCAACCTCAGACTTGGGTTTTGCGGGGAGAAAAAATTTAATATGGAGAAATTACCAAAAATTATTGCTATTGTTGGTCCAACTGCGTCTGGTAAAACAGCTCTTGGTTTGGAATTGGCCAAAAAATTTAATGGTGAAATAATTTCAGCTGATTCTCGTCAAATTTATAAAAAAATGGATATTGGAACAGATAAGCCAAAAGGTGCTTGGCAAAAATTTGAAGGTGGAGAAGCGTATTTTGCCCAAGGTGTGCCTCATTATCTAATGGACATTATTGATCCGGGTCAAGATTTTTCTTTGGCAGATTTTAAAGAGCTTGCCAAAAAACATATTAATAATATTTTGGGCAGGGGTAAATTACCAATTATGGTTGGGGGGACTGGTCTGTATTTTCAGTCTATAATAGATAATTTTGATATACCAGAGATTGCGCCAAATAAAAAGTTAAGGAAAGAGTTAGAAAAGAAAAGTTTAGAAGAGTTATTGGAATTATTAAAAAAGTTAGATGAAGAGACTTTTAAAAAAATAGATATTAAAAATCCGCGCCGAGTGGTTCGGGCTTTGGAAGTTGTTATTTTGACTGGTAAATCTTTTGTTAAACAACAAACAAAATCAAAGCCAGAATATAATTGTTTGCAGATTGGTATTAAAAGAGACAAAGAAGAATTATACGAGAGAATAAATAAGAGAGTTGGTAATCAATATATCAGAGGGTTGTTGAGCGAAGTAGAAAGTTTGATAAAACAAAAATATGGTTGGCAGTTGCCTGGCATGACTGGGATTGGGTATAAACAAATAGGTTATTACCTGAGAGGGGAGATGAGTTTGGATGAAGCTAAAGAGATTTTAAAAAGAGATACCCGTCACTATGCGAAACGACAACTGACTTGGTTTAAAAGAGATGAAAGAATAAAATGGATAAAAGAAAAAAAAGAAGCAGAGAAATTAATTGAAGAATTTATTAAATAAAAAATCCTCGCCGTTGGCGAGGGTTTTTTATTTAGAGGTTATTCAACTAAACTTATTTCATCAGATAGTAAAGTTATTTCTTTTTGAGTTACAATATCAACTGCTTGGATGTGAGGTTTGGTGACTAATGTTTCTTGGGTTGGGTTTATTTTTTCTAAAACTATTCCAAAAGATAATCCATCAGATAAGATGTTTAGAGGTAGCTCATTTATTTCCCAAGTTATTTTTTGGTTGTCTTTATCCCAATTTACAATGCCAAAAGGTATGTTTTCGGGTTCAATATAGCTTACATCACCATAAACATTGGCGGTTATTTTTATATCTTTTAGCGCGTGGTAACTATTGGTTAAAACCCAAGTTATATTATGCTGAGTTTTACCATTGTCATTTGTGGTAATTTTGTCTCTTACTTCCATTCCCAAATCAGAATTAATAGTAATAGAAATGGGGTTGGAATTAATTGTTTTTTTATCGCCTTTTTCGTCAGTAAAATTTATTTCAGAAGTTATTTTTATTAAATAATTACTAAGTGAAACTAGATCAATATCATTAGCATCTTTAATAGGTAAAGTCATATCAATGGTTATGATGTCGTTTGGTTCTATTAAGGCTAATTTTTTGTTATGACGGCTATTCCAAATAACTTGCCCTCTCCTAGTATTATCATCTAGTTGTATTCCTTGGATATTGCCATCTAAAATATCGTAAACATTGGCCCAGTCAAGCATGCTGGAACGTTTTAAAGAAGGGGCGTCTAAAAGTAATTTTATACTAGCGTCTTTATAAGTTTGTTTGCTAGTATTTTGAATATTTACACTAATAGCTAGTTCTTCGCTTGGTTTACTATCAAAATCTTTTAAAGATCCGTTAGTAGCTAAATTGTATCTAAGAGCGTTGCTATTTATAAGAGTATTAATTTCTGATTTATATACTTCGTATAAAGTGTTAGAGGGAGCTACGTAAAATAGAGTAGCTATTATATTTTCGTCTTCAATATTTTCGTCTTCACTATAAGTGCCAGTAAGGGTGTAGGTTAGATTATCAGTACTGGTGGTTTCGCCCATTTGAAGATTCCATTTATTATTTTCTAATTTTGGTTTAGAATCAACAATATAAAAATTTTCAGGTAAATCTAAACTAAGTTCAAATTCTTTGCCAGACCAACCTTCTTCGCTTTTGATATTAATTTCATATTTTATTTCATTGCCTACTGTGGCTTCGTCATTGCCTGTAATGGTTAGCTCGTATGGAGTGTTGGTTATTTCAGAAGATAAAGTATTAACCGCTTGTAATACAGAATTAAAATTAGTTGGTTTGTAATTTAAGAAAGCTCGAAGTGATTGTTTTTCATTTAATGATCCATATAAATGTCCAGTAATTTTTATTTGCCCCTTATCACTTGCACCTAACTCTCCTAAGTTCCACTCGTTATTATTGTTAGTGGCTGGCACTGAGCTATTTTTAAACTCAAAACCATTTGGATAGCGTAATGTTAAAACAGTATTTTCTAGCTTTGTTTTTTGGTTGTTTTTATAATTTACAAAATAAGTAGTGGTAGCTCCTAGAGTAGCATTTTTTGGACCAGTTATTTCTAGTTTTATTTCCTCTTTATTAAAATTTTTTTGAGGCATAGTAAAAAATCCCAACCAAGCAATGCCTGCGAATATTGCACCCAAAATTAATAAAGTAAAGAAAAACTTAAAAATAGGGTGAGTTTTTTTAATTTCTATTTTTTCCATTTTTGTTTTATTACCTTTACTGTCTGCATAAATAGAACTTAAAACATCATCTATTTCTTTATTTTTACTAACTCTGCTGTTATTTTTAGAAGTTTTTTTAACAGCTGTTTTACGAACTGGTTTTTTGCGAACAGTTTTTTTAGGACTTTTTTTAGTGATCTCCTTAGTCGAAAATTTCGGTTCTTTGGGCATAATTTTTAGTTTAATTACTTATGTTTAATTATGAAACTCCAGATTTGATCTTTTTTAATATCTTTTTCGTCAATTAAAAATCCATTGTTAGCAGTTGTTATGTTATTTCCTTTGTTCCAGACGGGGGAATAGGTTTCGTCTAGTATTATTTGGCTTTCAAAGTCAGTATTATTACCAGATTGTTTTTGGAATACTAATTGATAGCTATCTAATTTTGTTGAAGCAGTAAAAAATCCTGACCATTTTTTTAAGTTATTTTGATCATCAGTTGCGATTTTAAAAGGTAATTTGTAGGTGAATGTTACTTTTGATGTTTGTCCGGGTTCAGTTATTACCCAATTTCCAAAAGCGGTTTTATTAAATTCAGTTGTTATGTTTGTTCCACTTTGAGAATCATACCCAACTGTTTGTACTAATTTTTCTAAATCAAAGTCCTTCTCTACCCAGCTTTCTGGAGCTCTAAAATATTTTTCATCTGGCCAAGTAAATCCACTAGCAGAAATTAGTTCGCTGTTTTGAGGTGTGTACACTCTAATGTAATCTATATTTGTTTGACCATATAAATATTCTCCTTTGGTGCCAGTATGGGTGCGAGCGATGGTAACAGTGTTTAATATGGTGCCGTCAGGTTCTATTAATGATTCGTGGGATATTTTTTGTTCAATGTAGGCATCGCTTTTTTGTCCTTGGATATTACTATTTACCACCATTAGGTAATCTTTTTTATTTTCAGTGTCTATAATTTTACCAGCCCAACCAAAATCTTCTATTTGTTTTTGGACTTCGTTATCAGTAAAATATAATTGAATATCTTTTTCTTCTAGAGATTCATGTAAATTAAGAAGCAGTGGTAAGACCTGATCAGTTTTTATATTTTCAATATTTTTAACAAAATCTTTAGCTAGATCGCTTATGATTTGTTTTTGTTGTCTGCTTTTATATTTATTTTCTTCGATGTTTCCCCTTATTTGTTGTAAGGCATTCTCAGAAGATAATACCAAATCTCTTTGGTCATTTTTAATTGGTCCAAGTACTGTTAATAATTTTTCTAAAACATTGGAATTGATAGCGATAACTCCATCCACTGTTTTTTCTTTTGATTTTTGGTAAAACCACATCATTTTTTGAGCACTGTCTGGGAAATTTGGGAACCAGTTAGAATCTTGAAATTCCCATCTTTTGTTTAATAAAAGCAGTGGAGCAGGTGGTTCAACAAAAGCAGTATTGTATCCTCTCATATCATAAGAACCAGCCGGAGGGACTTCAAGATTTTGGATTTTACCGTCTTTTATATCTATGACAGCGTAACTACCCAAGAAACCACCAGTTGGTCGCAGTTCATTTGGATTTTGAAAAGCAAGTAAATATCTACGATAACCTTCAGCTCCAAATATTTCTTTTAGGCTGGAGCTTAGTTGCTCTATATTTTGTAAATCATTTACTAAAGAGGCTAAAATAACTTTAAATTCTTTAAAAAAGTTTTGGTATTCAAACGGTAAAACGCTTTCATCAACTGAGGCTATTTTTTCTAAAGCATCGCCATAGTAATAATTAGCATTTTTTAAATTGTCAGAAATAATATTAATTGTTTGCCCCAGGCTGTCTTTTCCTTGGTTGTTTATATTATTAACAATTGTAAGTAATTCTTTGTTAGCTTTTGACAGAGATTGTCCAGCTAATATTATATTTTCTCGGCTGGTTAGTTGTCCGCTCGCAAAAGGAATGATCTTGGTTATTTTTTGAAGCCAGACGTAGTTGTTATCCATGGTGTTTTTGGCTTGTTCAAAATTATAAATAGCATTATCAATAGATTTTTGAGCATTTTCAATATCAGAATTTAATAAATCTAAAGTTGCTTTTTGTAATTGGGTGAATCCATTTGTGCCTTCGGATTCTACTTTGTTGGCCACTAGTTTAAGTTGGTAATAATGACTATTAGCCTGCATTGGAACAATCAAAAATAGAGCAAATAAGGCAGTAACAGCTGTTAGTTTTTTAAAATTCAAACGATTTGTAAAGTTTTCAACACGTTTATAAAAATTTATTTCAGCCTGCTTGATTTTGACGATTGATTTTTTGATTAAATATTTCTTTTCTCTCTGTTTTTTGATTGGTGTTTGTTTAAGTGTTTTTTTGACTGGTTCTGGTAATGTTTTGATTTCAGCAAAATTAATGTTATTTATTTCAGCCATTAATTTCACAGGTGCTTTATATTGCTTTGCGTTTTTGTGATATAAATGGTAAAGATTTTGTTTGGTGTAGGATTGTTCAGTTTCAACTTTGTCCCAACTAAAATCTTCAGATTGTTTTAAATTCAAAGTATGAGAAGAAGTGCTGGGTATGTTTATGTCAGTATGGTGGATAAAAAATTTAACCACCTTTTCACGGTTTGGGACAGGGGATTGAGAAGAAGTTTGAACTATATTTTTATTTGGACAAGTGGATTTGTTGTGTCCATTTTTACCACAGACAGAACAACATCTCGCTTGTTTAATTTTATTTTTTTTCATTGATTTCTATAACTTTTTGTTATAGATGTATTATACATTATTTTCGTAAATTTCTAAAGTCTTTTTGGCGGTTTTTCCCCAGGAATATTCTGGTAAAATATTTTGTCCTTTCAATTTCAGTTCTGCTCTCAAGTTCTGGTCAGTTAAGCCTCTGTGCATGGCCTCAATTATCTCATTTTTATTGCTAGGATTGAAAAATAAGGCAGCGTCTTTTAATATTTCAGGCATACAGCTAGCATTTGAAGATATTACAGGCGTATTTTGTTGAATAGCCTCTAAAGGAGGTAGTCCGAAGCCTTCACATAGCGTTGGAAAGACATATAGGTCTGCGTTTTTGTATATTATTGGCAAGTCTGTGCCAATAAAGCCTGTAAAAATAACATTGGCTATATTTTCAGTTTTTACTTTTTGTTCTAATTTTTCATAAAAATAATCTTTTTTCCAAATCAAAACTAGATGGTGCTTATTCCCATATTTCTTTAAATAATCTTTCCAAGCATCTAAAAGCATTTCTACGTTTTTGTGTGGATAACCGGAGCCAGCATAAACAATATAAGGCTTGGCTATATTATATTTTTGTAAAATTTTAGTGTCGTTTGTTCCTTCCGCGTAGTTTGTGGGTAAACAACCCAGGAGAGTGGTGGTAATTTGCTCTGGTTTTATATTGAAATATTCTATTATATCTTTTTTAGTATGTTCGCTCACAGATATGATGTGCTTTGATCTTTTGACAGCGTTTTTTAGCACTATTTTATAGGCTAAGTTTTTAAAAAAATATTTTATTGGTCCCAAAGTACTAGCTTTTCGACTAGGATACCTCAAGAGTATTAAATCATGTATAGTAACGATAAAATCTTTTCTATAAAAAAGAGGGATATTCCAGTGGGGGAAATGCATCAGATCAAGTTGGTGTTTTTTTAAAATTCTTGGGAGTAGGATTTGTTCTTTTAGGCTATACCAATGAATATTAGCCATGACTTTGATAAAGCTTTTGTTTTTTGGCTGGTATTCGTTCCAGTTGTCTTTTTTTAAGAAAATAAAATAATCGTTTTTTGAATCGATTTTTTCCAAATTAGTGATGAGTTGTTCTAAATATCTGCCCAGCCCGCCCTGTTTGGGGCCGTAGAGGCGAGCGTCAATGCCTATTTTCATATTATAGTTTTTATAGTGTTGACGTATATATAAACGTAAGTACGTCGTAGGATTGATTAGGCTAATTTTTTGCTTAGATAAGTTAAAATTAGTATAGCATAAGGGTTTGTGGCTGACAAGAATTTTTTATAAAAAAAATCCCCACCGTTCGCCGGTGAGGATGTATGTCTTGTGTTGGATAAAATCTATTTGGCTACTGCAGGGACGACCATGTTGCTGGCTCCAAAATGAGTATCTTCGTTGAATTGCTCCGGCTTTAAACATCTTTCTAGCCGGCTGTATCTAGCGTTGGGAATGGTTTCGATGTGCATGTAGTGGTCCTTTTCAGTTTCTCCCATTAATGTACCTAAGCAAATGAGATTGTATTGAAGCGCTAGCCAGGAGTAATCTTTGACCAGAGTTAAGGAGGTTCTCATATTGGCCAATTTTAACCCCAGGCTATCTAGGTAGGAAATCATGCTGGTTCTTGTTTTGCTAGTATGACCAATGTGATTGAATGGTACCAGGTACACCTTCTTTATTCCGTGTTTAGCTTCATCTAAAAATTGATAGTCCGGGATACTGGAAAATTCCTGTCGGTCATAAAAGCTATGATAAACTAAGTCTTTAATGCTTAGTTTGCCAATGAAAACATTATAAGTCTCGAATTCCCTCCATTTTCTCGGATTTTTAACAAATTCCAAGATGTCCAGCTCGGTGATTTCACCGTTTTTTAAGCCTTCGATGATTTTTTGATACTTCTCTTCTGGGGCTTGTGTAGGAGGAGGGCTTCTTAGGTCTTGAAGGAAACGATTGATTTCTTCAAGACTAATCTCTCCTGCTTGAACATAACTAATCAAAAACGATAAAGAGGTCATTCCTATCGAATGGTAGGCCATGAATTCCTCAATATCCTTTGATTCCCTGTTAGGACCATTTTCACCGCAGTTTTTTGCTACTACCGCGTCGATTTCTGTGTAATTGGTAAGTCCTGGCATAACATAACTCCATTTCCACATTGTGTGTAATTGTGTGTAGTTGATAAGTATCTTTATTGTCAAAGAATATAACTATGCATTATAGCAAAATAATAAGGCGATGTCAATAGTAGAGGGTAATCTTGAAAAAAACCTAAATTTATGCTACAATAAACTCGCTTTTAATAAAAAAATATGCCATATTTAAGCCAAGTTATAAATAACAGGATAGAAGATGCGGCTGACAACTATGTTGGTCGTCTTAAAGATATTTTGATCAAACCTTCCTCTGGTCAGTATGACCCAGTGAAGTTAATTTTGGTAAAAAGTAAATCAGGAGATTTTTGTGTTGATTTTAAATACGTAGATAATTTTACAAAAAAAGACTTATCAGTGAATGTTTTAGGGGATAAATTGGTCAAAATGGAAATCCCAAAAAATGATTATACTTGGATAGTTAGAGATATTTTGGACAAACAGATTGTTGATATAGAAGGGGCGAGAGTAGTTCGAGTTAATGATTTGAGGTTAAATAAAATAAAAGGGGATACCAATGTGGTGGCTATAGATATTAGTTTCAAAGGATTATTGCGTCGTCTAGGTTTTTCTTGGGTGGATGTTTTTAATATTTTAAAAGTTAATTTGATAGATTGGAGCAAGGCCCAGACGGTTGAAGGCGGGGTAAAAATACAAACCTTAGCCAAAGAATTAGATACTTTGCATCCAGCTGACTTGGCAAATATTATAGAAGATTTGACTCTAAAACAAAGAGAAGAATTGGTTAGTTCAATGGATGAAAAATCAGCTGCTGAAGTTGTGGAGGAATTAGACCCAGAATTACAAAAGATATTATTTAATAATTTGGGTCCAAAAAAAGCTAGTAATATTTTGAAAAAAATGTCTATTGATGAGATAGTGGATTTGATGCAAGTATTACCAAAAAATGAAGTTGATGAATATTTGTCTTATTTAGAAAAACATCAGAAAAAGAGTGTGGAAGTTTTGATAGAGTATGATGATGACACGGCCGGGGGATTAATGACAACTGACTATGTTAAAACTTTACCAGACTGGGATTTAAACAGGGTTGTAGATGTAATAAAAGAAAAATCCAGCGGGATGAGAAGTTTGCTGTATGTTTATGTGGTAGATAAAGATAATAAATTTTTAGGAGCAGTATCTCTCCGACGTTTGCTTTTGACAGAAGATAAAACAAAAAAAGTATCTGAAGTTTTTAAACCTTTGTCAGCCATCTCTGTTTTAGGAGTTGATGATGATATGGATGATATAATGGAATTAATGACAAAATATAATTTATTTACAGCTGCAGTTTTAGATGAAAGTGGTGGAATGCTCGGGATTGTAACTATTGATGACGTGATGAGAGAGTTGAAGCCTAACGCTTAGTTTATCTGATATTTGTTGTATGGAAAATGAAGTTGTTAAAAAAAGACCTTGGTTTACTAAAATATTTTTGGTATTTGGAGTAATGGGTCCGGCCATAATCGCGGGAACTGCCAACAATGATGCCGGTGGTATTTCAACATATTCTTTTGCTGGTTCACAATTTGGTTTTTTATTGCTTTGGGTTTTGGTAATTAATTTTGTAACACTGGCCTTTACTCAAGAGATGGGTATTCGTTTGGGTGTTTTTACTGGTAAGGGATTGGCTGCTTTAATTAGAGAAAGGTTTGGGGTAAAATTAACTTTTTTTGCTCTTTTTATTTTATTTATTTCAAATGTAGCGGTATCAGTTGGTCAGTTTGCAGGCTTGGCAGCTGCGCTAGAAATTTTTGGTTTTTCAAAATATTTAATTATCCCGTTTTTTTCTATAATAATTTGGTTGATTTTGTATAAAGGTTCTTTTAAAAAAGTAGAAAAATTATTCCTAGGGATCTCTCTTTTCTTTTTGGTGTATATCGCCTCAGCTGTTATGAGCGGGCCAGATTGGACAGAAGTTGTTAAGGCTAGTTTTACGCCTTATATGTCTTTTGATCCGTTATATTTCTTCGCTTTGTTAGGTGTTATGGGTACAACCATTACTCCTTGGGGACAATTTTTTATTCAGTCTTATGTGGTAGACAAAGGGGTTGATAAAAAACATTATAAAATTCAAAGATGGGAAGTTGTAATTAGTTCTTTTTTTGCTTGTTTTATAGCAATGATGATTATAATAACCACTAAACAAGTTTTGTTTGATAATGGGATAGTCGTAGATAGCGCAGAAAAAGCAGCTATTTCTTTAACTCCTGTTTTGGGAAGGTTTGCCAAAGATATTTTTGGGATAGGGTTTATGTTTGCAGCTCTTTTGGGTGCTTTTATTTTGCCTTTGACTACTAGTTATTCTATTTGTGAGGCTTTGGGTTTTGAGCATGGCATGGATACGGACTGGAAAGATGCTACTGTTTTTTATGGTTTAATTGCCGCGGTAATTATTTTTTCAGCTGTTTTTGTTTTGATTCCAGGGATGCCTTTATTTAAAACTATGATAATGGCTCAAGTTTTGAATGGAGTGTTATTGCCGATAATTTTGATATTTTTACTTATTTTATTAAATAGTCAAAAGAAATTAGGTTTACCAAAAATGGGTAGGTTTGAAAAGATTATTTATAATTTTGTTGGCTGGGAGGCAGTGGTACGTTTGAGTATAATATCAATCTTGCTTATAGCCTTTACTTTGTTCCCTGGTTCAATGGAGTATTTAAAAAGTTTGTTTTAAATAAAATAAAGAAAATTTCTTAATATTGTTTTATTAAAAAATCCCGTTCAAACGGGATTTTTTAAATGTTTTTAAACTGTACCTGATTTTGTCCTTTTTTGAATTCTTCGTATCTGTCTTCTACAGTTTGTTTTATTTTTTGTTTAAAAATATTTTCATCAAATTTTTTGGCGTGTTCTTTTATATATTGGCTATCCCAGTTTTTGCTATTGAATTTTAAGATCGCGTCAGTCAAAGATTGCCAGTTTTGTTTTTCAAAAAATATCCCAGTTTTGTTTTCTTCTACACTTTCAGTTGCTCCTCCACCTCGGTAAGCGATGATTGGTCGGCCAGAAGCTGTGGCTTCAACAGTGGTAATGCCAAAATCTTCTATTTGCGGATTAATAAAGCCTAAACATTCGCTTAATATTTTGCTCTTTTCCTCACCTTCAATATAGCCAATGAATTCTATATTTGGTTTGGCGATCTTCTTTAATTTTTTTAGTTCAGGTCCTAATCCAAAAATTTTGATAGGTAAACCTAATCTATTAAAGGCCTGAACTATTAGATCGAATCTTTTGTAAGGGACTAGTCTTCCTCCAGCTAAAAAATAATTTCCTAAATTTTTGGAGATATGAAAATCTTTTGTTTTTACTGGCGGATAAATAGTATCACTTTGACGACGGTAATATTTTTGGATGCGTAGATTAACTGTGTTTGAGTTGGAGAGAAAATGATCTACTCGATTGGTAGACAAGGTATCCCATAAACGCAAACGATGTAAAAGGGGAGTTAGAAAGGATTTTATTACTTTATTATAAGGTAGGTCTGATAAATATCTGTGAGTTCCTGCCCATAAAAATCTAGGAGGGGTATGACAATAACAAATATGAACACTCTCTGGCGGAGTGATGACCCCTTTGGCAAAAGAGCTAGTGGAAGATAACACAACATCAAAATCATTTAGATCGTGTTTCTCAGTAGCAGAGGGCATAAGAGGTAGATACCATTGAAACATTCTTTCGGCGCCGGGTAGTTTTTTTATAAAAGTTTCTCTGATATCTGTATTTTTAAAACTTTTTATTTTTTTCTTATCATGAAACAAAACAAAAATAGGCGCTTCTGGCCAAATTTCGTGAAAGGCTTGCAAAACTTTTTCTGCCCCTCCCTTTTGTGATAAGTAATCATGTACTAGGGCAATTCGCATATTTTTTTTACCAAGCTCCGGTATTTTTTATAACTATAAAAGGAGTTTTGATTAGTATTATTAGATCAAGTAAAATATTCCATTCTTCCATATAAACAGTATCTAGTTTTATTTCTTCTTCAAAATTAAGATTGCTACGGCCTGATATTTGAGCTAAACCAGTTATGCCGGGTTTAATATCCAAAACCGCTTTGTGGTGTTTTTCGTATTGTTCAACTTCTCTTTGTTGATGGGGGCGGGGCCCAACTAAACTCATGTTTCCTTTTAAAACATTAAAAAATTGTGGGAGTTCGTCTATGCTCCAACGTCTGATAAAATGTCCAAATGAAGTGACGCGAGGATCATTTTTTATTTTATAAATTGGTCCGGTTTTAACATTTTGTTTGGTGATTAATTCCTTTTCTTTTTTTAATGCTTCTTCTCCAATTTTGCCAAACTGTTCACCAGTACAATCTTTTTTATGCATTGATCTGAATTTTAAGGTAAAGAATTTTATATTTTTAAATCCAACTCTTTCGTTTTTAAAAATTATTGGTCGGCCAGTTTCTATCAAAATCATTAAAGTGGTTATAATAAAAATAGGGGAGAATAAAATGATGAGCAGGATGCTTCCAAAAATATCAAAAAATCTCTTGATGATACTGCCCCAGCCAGCCAGATTGGTACGTTTTAATTCTATTATTGGTACGCCAGCAACTGTATAGACAGGCATGTTGGCTGAGATGGTTGAGAATAGATCAGCCGAGTATTTAAAAATAATGTGCTCTTCATTACAGAAATCTATTAGTTCTAGAGTTTCTTTTTCGTTCGCTTTGGGATTAGTGAGTATAATTTCGTTTGGTTTTAATTTTAGTAATTCTTTTTTGTTGGTTGTATTAAAATTTTCATAGATGCCGATTACTCTGTAGCCATAGCCTTTGTTCCGTTCTAAACTTTCTTTTATTTCAATACCGATTTTTTCAGTTCCGATAATAACGGTCCTACGAAGGCCTAGTCCTTTTTTGTATAATAAAATTTTTATGCCTTTGATAAAAACGCGACCAAATAAAACATAAATAAAAGATAGTATAGTTCCGGCTAATACCAAAAAGCGGGAATCAAATTTTTGTAAACTAAAGAAAATATAAACAGTTATAAGAGCGAATCCAGTTGCGCTGGCAAAAAACAATCTAACAGCATCTTTTAGTAGTTTGCGATTGGGGTTGGTATGATAAAGTCCATTTATAGCAAAAATAAAAATCCAGATCAGGGAAGCTGTTAAAACTAATGGCCAATATTTATCCCAAGGCAGACTGTCTTCGAATAAGACTGGGCGATAAGTCGTGATAGTTTGAGAAAAGCGTAAGCTATAAGCGGTTATGCCTGCCAAAACTAGCATTACAAAATCCAAGGGTAATTGTATAAAGGTAAATAAAAATTCAAAGCGTCTCATATTTTGGATTGTTAGAAGAATGGATTATCGGGGTAGTAAAATAACCAGGATGTCACTGTTATCCCCGCGAAAGCGGGGATCCAGGAGTATTTACTAATAAAATGTTTCTGGATTCCCGCTTTCGCGGGAATGACAATACTGGTCATGTCTATTAATAGTACATCATATGTTATTTACTCTATTTTACGTTAAAATGTATCATCAGTCAATTGGCCTAAGTATTTTGTTTTTATGTGTTTAATGGTAAAATGTAATCATATGAAATTATTATTACTAAAGACAAAAATACCAGATTCAGAGCGTTTTATCCGCCGTTGTGGTTATGGGAAGATTTTTGATAGGAGGAGTAGGCAGGTCAGCTATGCCAGGCGTTTGCGCCATGATCTATATCCTCGTTTCCATGTTTATATAGATGATAGGGACGAAAATTGGCAATTTAACCTCCATCTTGATCAGCGGGCGACTGTTTACAAGGGTACGACCGCTCATGGAGGAGATTATGATGGGCCAGTGGTTGAGGGGGAGGCGGAGAGGATAAAGGGGTTTGTTGTTTAGTTTTTAAAGAAAAGAAACTTAAGTTTAAACTGTAGTTAAAACTATAGTTTCTTTTTATAGGCTAATTATTCATTTTAAATAAAACTGCCATCTTGACCTCCTGCTTTTCAACGGACAGAGGGTGTTGTCATTCTGAGGAATCGAAGAATCTAAAGTTGTGATATTAGATCCTTCGATACCTCAGGATGACAGTTTGTTAATTAAAGACTTGACAAAAGAGCGAAAATGTGCTATAGTATAATGTATTATAGTGGATGATCGACCCGCCTTGGCGGGTAGGAAAGTCCGGACATCCTCTTTGTAAAAAGAGTAGTGGCAGTGGGTAATACCCACCCGTTTGACTGTGAAGTTAAATGAGGGAAAGTGGCACAGAGACTATACTATCCGCCTCTTCGGCGGAGAAAGGTGAAAAGTGTATGGAGGTTTAGATTCTAGGACTAAGCCACGATACTCTCTGGCAAAGCGATTTGCCATGAGTGCTAAACCCTGCCTGGTGCAAGAGCAGCCTTGGTGTTAAAACCTTGGAAAAGTTCGCTCGCTAATGATCTTGATAGTAATATCAAGGCTAGATAAATGATCATCGCCCCTAAGGGGTACAGAATCCGGCTTATAGCTATAATTAAAAAACTCCTCTCACTTTGGTGGGGGGAGTTTTTGATTTAGACAATTTATACTCAAGGCTTAAAAAATTATTTTTTCTTTTTGTCTAAAACATTATTTTTATTTTCTCCTTTTGTAAAACATATAATGTTGTCTATGGTAGCATCAATTATTCTTTGTAAAGCTTCGGTGCTATTAAAAGCATTATGAGGAGTGATGATTGTGCCAGGGTGATCAATCAAAATTTCATTCATTAACATTGTTTTGATTTGTTTTGGTGTTAGTTTGCTGCTTTTTGTTTGTCGCATATTTTTACCATAACCCTGTTCAAAGAGGATGGTGCCTTCATTTTGTATATTACACTCTTCTTCTAAAACATCTAAACCAGCTCCGGCTAAGATTCCATTTTCTAAAGCCCATACCAAAGCTTCGCTTTCAACTAACTCTCCGCGAGCGGTATTAATTAAATAGGCGCCTTTTTTAACTTTTTTAATGTTTTTTTTATTTATTAAATGATGGGTCTCTTTGAAAAGTGGTAAATGTAAAGAAATAAAATCAGATGAAGATAGTAGTTTATCAAGAGGGAGATATTTAAAACCGAATTTTTTTGCTAATTCTTTATTTGGGTAAGCATCAAAAGCAACAATATTCATATTAAATCCTTTGGCCATTTCTATTAAATGAATTCCAATATGACCAGTACCAATTACGCCTAATGTTTTTTCTTTTAAATCTATACCGCGAAGACCGTGAAAATCAAAATTTCCTTCTTTAACACGTTTAACAGATATAAATAATTTTCGTGCTAAAGCAAGTATTAGAGAAAAGGAGTGTTCAGCCACGGTGTTTTGTCCATAAACTGGAACATTGCAAACTGGGATATTTCTTTTTTTGGCTGCCTCTAAATCAATATGATTAAAACCAGTTGACATGGTGGCAATCATTTTTAGTTTTGGCAGAGAATCAATGATTTTGGCTGAGACAGGGGAAGCACAAAAGACAGTTAAAATTTCTGTGTCTGTATCTAAATTATTTTTAGAAATTAATTCTTCATGGGTTTTGACTTTAAAACCCTTTAATTTTTTGCACAAATAATCTTTCATATCTGGCCAAACTTCGTAGATTGAGATTTTATATTTTTTTGGAGGCATATTAAAATAATAGTTATGTCATTCCCGCGAAAGCGGGAATCTAGGAGTTAACACAGTTTGCCCTCTGGATCCCCACTTTCGCGGGGATGACAGTGAATAATAGCGAGTGGTAAATTTTTTTAAAGACTATTATCATTATACAGCATTTATTGATTTAAAAAAAGAACAGTCGTTTTTTTTAACGAGCTGTTCTTTTTAAAAATTTTAATATTTTACACTTCAATAACAACCGGTAAAATCATCGGACGTTTTTCAGTCTTGGTAAATAAGAACTGGCCAACGTAATTTCTGATTTTATTTTTGATATAGTTAGTATCAGCCCAAGAAAGGGGATCAGAATCTACTATTAGCTTTTTTACTTTGTGTCGTAAGTCTTCAATTAGTTGCCTGTTCTCTTTTAAAAAGATAAATCCACGAGAAATAATGTCTGGGTTTTGGACTAGTTGTCCAGTTTTTGAATCAATCGTTACAATCACCACAACCATTCCGTCTTCGGCCAATACTTGTCTGTCGCGCAATACTATGTGAGTTTCGTCACTTACGCCCAGGCCGTCAACAAATACGTAATCGGATGGTAATTTTTCTTGTGTTAAAGTACCTGCTCCATTTTCAAATTCCATCACCTGTCCGTTGTCAGCAATAAAACAATTCTTTTTATCAATACCCATTTCTTCGGCGACTTTGGCGTTGTAGTGAAGCAAAAAGTGATTACCTTCAATTGGGACAAAATATTTTGGGTTTAATAGTCTGATCATTAATTTTACATCATCAGCCTTGGCATGTCCGCCAGCGTGAACATCCATCATTTGATAATGAATAACTTCAGCACCTTTTCTAAACAAAGTATCTTTTAGTCTTTGGACAGTTCTTTCATTACCAGGAATAACAGAAGATGAAAAAATAATTGTGTCACCTGGTATTAGGGTGATAGTACGATGTTCTCCGTTGGCAATACGCATTAAAGATGCGTTTTTTTCTCCTTGAGCACCGGTACAAACGACTACTACTTTATTAGGTGGGTAGTTGTTTATTTTTCTGAGATCTATTAATATTTTTGGCGAAAATTTCATGTAGCCTAACTCTTTGGCAATGGCTACGTTATTTTTCATACTATAACCATCGAGCGCAATTACTTTGCCTTGTTTTTCAGCGGCTTCAATAATTTGTTTTATACGAGATAAAAGAGAGGCAAAAGTTCCGATTATTATTCTGCCTGGCGCTTTGGATATAATGTCATCTAAATTATTTCCAATTTCCATTTCTGATATTTGATGACCGGTTTGAGAGGCGTTAGTTGAGTCACTAAGTAAGGCCATAATTCCTTCGCTACCAAGTCGGGCTATTTTTTGTAAGTCAGCTGGTTTTTCTCCGCTGACTGGTTGATAATCAAATTTCCAATCACCAGTATGCACTACATTGCCTTCTGGAGTTCTGATCAATACCCCCATTGAATCTGGGATATTGTGATTTAGGTGAAAAAATTCAATTTCAAAACTGCCTAATTTTAATTTATCATCAATTTTAACGGTGTGAATATTTAAAGGTTTTAAATCCTTGTAATCTTCTTGGCGTTTTTTGATAATGGCGTTAGTTAAAGGTAGCCCATACATTGGGGGATAGCCTAGTTTAGGAATTATATGAGGGATACCACCGATGTGATCGTAATGAGCATGGGTTATAATAATTCCTTTTATATTTTTTTCTTTACCTTTGAGGTAGCTCATATTTGGAATAATATAATCAATCCCAGGCATGTCTTCTTCTGGAAATTGCAGGCCTAAGTCAACGATTACAATATCATTGCCATATTCGAACATAGTACAGTTGCGTCCTACTTCTTCTAAACCGCCCAAGACCGCTATCCTCAATTTATTTTTTTTGAATCTAGCGAATGATGGTCTGGCTTTTGTGTATTTTTTTATTGGCATCTTGTTGTTTGGAGGTCTCGTGCCATAAGACCGTTTGTTTCTGGCAGGCTTAGTACCTGTTTTACTCTTTGAGGGTATCATAATAGTATTAATAATTAAATGAAGATTGCCTTTTAAAAGGCTTTTTATTTTTTATAAATTGTAGGGAATTTATTCCCAGCTTTTTTTGGTTTTTATATACCAATTGTTGATGTCACTGTATCTGTCCGAAGGGGAAGAGATATATTTTGTTTCTAGACCGTTTAATTCTTTGCTAGCAATAAAATTATAATTTGGAGTGTATAAAAATATGGCTGGCAATTTTTCTATTAGTAAATCTTGAAATTTTTTATAAAGTTCATCACGGGTTTCATCATCGGTGGCAGTGCGAGCATTTTCTAAATATTTATCAGCATCCTTGTCAGAGAACATTGATAAATTTAAACCTGGATAATTTATTTGAGATGAATGCCAAAAAGGAAAAAGATCTGGGTCACTACCTATTATTTCAGCATAAAGCAAAATTTCGTAGCTTCTTTCTTTGATAGTATCTTTGTTAATTAGCTTGCTAGATACTGATTGCACGGTAGTATAAACTCCGATTTTGCGCCACATTGAAGCAATTAATTCAGCGGCAGTAATATATTGCTCAGTGTCAGCTGTGGTAATAGTAATTTTTAAAATGTCGCCTTCTTTGTTTTTTCTATAAAAACTTTGGTTAGCATTCATTTCTTCTCTGGCAGTCTTTTCTATTTCTTGATTTATGTTGTCTAGTGTAGTAGAAACCATTTCGGGGGTTGAGCTAGGGTTTTCTTTTATATTTTTTATTTCTTCTTCATAACCGACAAATTTTTCTTGCTTACTCGCTTCAAAATATTCTTCAGGTTGAATTTTGTTCCAAGTTTCATCTAATAATTCATTGGCTCTATCAATGTCTAATCCCATTTTTTCTATTTCTGGGTAATAGCCAATTTCATTTTTTAAAACTGGAGAATAAATTACTTCGCCTTCATCTTGTAAGCTTTCTTTTAATATTTTTTCTTTATCTATGGATAGAGCTAAAGCCAATCTTAAGTCGTAGTCTTTTAAGTGGCTATTTTGTTTTTGATTAAAGAAAATAGATGTGTATTGGGGTAGTTGTAATTGATAAAGATTGAATTCTTTACCTGGAATTTTATCTTTATATTTTCTAGGCAAAAAACTAATGGCTTTTACATTTTCATTACGAAGTGCGTCCAGAGCTTGTTCGTAAGTTTGGTAAAATTTGAATATTAAAGTTTTTAAATAAGGGATTTCTTTATAGTATGATTCGTTTTGGATTAAAATATAAGTTTGTATATTTCCAGAATCATCTTTGACTAGTTTATTAAATTTCCAAGCTCCTGTTCCGATTGGTTGTAAATTATTTTTTGCTAATTTTATATTGGCTGGAGTTACTTGGTTCCAAATATGTTCTGGCAATATTCCAACTGTTAGACTATTTAAAAATGGGGTGAATGGTTCTTGCAGGGTAAATGATACGGTAAAGTCATCTATTTTTTCTATTTTTACTCCCTGAAAAGCAGGGGACAGAGGACTACCAACAGTAATATCTTGGATAGTGCCAAGGGTAAATAATACATCAGTGGCATCAAATTTTTCTTTGTCGTGCCAGTATATATCTTCTCTTAATTTAATGGTATATATTTTTTGGTCTTCGCTTAGTATATATTCATAAGCTAGGTCAGGTGCTATTTTATTATTTTCATCAATTTTAAATAAACCTGAATATACCAAAGAAGTTAAATCAGCGTCAACATCATTAGTACTAGAAAAGAGAGGATTAATATTTTTTGGTTGTCCAACTACTGCTTCTATGTATTCTCCGCCTGTTTTTGGTATTTCTACCAAATTATTATTAATAAAAAATATTAACCATAAAAGTGAGCTGATAGTAGCGATGCCTAAACAAATATAAACAATCTTTTTTTCTAAAGAGTTTAAAAATTTAAAAGCATGCTTAATTTGTTGTAAATTAGGAATTTTTTTATCTGAGATATTCTTAAGAAGCCGTTCGTCTAATCTTTGGTTAAACGGCTTTTTGCGGGTTTTTAAATGCAGGAATTTTTTTTTCCAATTCATGGATTTTAGAAGAGTAGTCTGGCAAGTGAAAGACCAAAAAATAAAATAGATATAACGATAGTAGCGTTATGTAGTATTTTGTCTGCACCTCTTTTGGTGCTGTAAACATTGCTAGAACCGCCGAAAGCAGCTCCCATGCCAGAACCTTTTTGTTGTAATAAAATCGCTATAACTAGTATTATAGCCAAAATTAGTTGAGAAATGTCCATTATTAGTGAATGCATATTTGTTTATTTCATTTTTAAAACATTTAAATTATATCACAAAGTGTTTGTTATGTCAATCAAGGGGGTGCTATATTTTATTTTTTTTGGTATAATGTATATGAGTATGAATGAAGAAGTAGATATACATAAAAAATTACATTGGTACCAAAAAACTTGGGGGATTATTTTGGTATTTTTTGTTATTTTAATTTCAGCTTTATCATTAGCTTTAGGAGCTATGGTTTTTAATTTTTATTGGAAAATTACACATGGGCAAGGTGAGGTTTTGCAGTCTTATTTTTATAATACAGATAGCATCTATTTGGTAGAGGGTGGCAATAAGGCAGATATTACTGGTCTCAATCGTCCTTATATGGGGATGGCTGATGCGCCAATTGAGATGGTTGTTTTTTTGGATTACAAATGTCCATATTGTAAAGAGTATAGCCAAACAATTTCTCAGGTTATTTCAGAATATCCGAGTAAAGTAAAAGTTGTATTTAGGCATTTTCCAGTAGAATCATTATATGCTGGTAGTAATAATATATCTAAATTAGTTGAGTGTAGTTATAATCAAGGAAAATATTATTTGGCTTTTAAATATTTTTATGAAAATCAAGATATTTTACCTGAGACTGTTGACCTTAATTTTATAGGTGGATATGCCCTTGATTTGAATTTGAATAAGAGTGAATTAGAAAATTGTTATGTTTCTAGCCAGACTAATTTAACAATTAATAAAGACTATGCTGATGGTATAAAATTTGGGGCAGAAGGTACTCCAACTACTTTTATAAACGGCGTTAAAGCAGGAGGGGCCCTACCCTTAGATTCTTTAAAAGATTATTTATCCAAAATTTAATTTATGAAAAAAATTATTTTATTATTTTTAATTTTTACTTTGCTTGTTCCGAGTGTAGTTTTGGGGGTAACGGTTTCTCCAGAACTTAATCCCCTTTGCTGGACTTATAAAGATTGTAAAAATCAAAGAGCCAAGTTGGGGCAACCCAACACGAAATTACACGAAAGTTTTTTACAAGAGTATCCTTGTACTGGTTTTAAAGGGGGAAGTATTGCTCTTAACAATCGATGGGGTAAATGTTTGCCAGCCAGCGTAGTTAAGACTTCTATAGCTATTGGGGGTAAAAATGTTTTTGAAAATGCGCCAGATTTTATTAAAACGGTTTATAACTTTGCTTTAGGGGCGGCTTCTATTTTGGCAGTAATAGTTATTATGATTGCTGGTTTGCAGTGGCTATTGTCCGGCGGTAATCAGAGTATTATAGGTGCTTCTAAAAAAAGAATCGGAGGAGCAGTGGTGGGTTTATTTATTGCCTATGCTTCTTATTTTATTTTAAATACTATTAATCCGGCTTTTGTAAATTTGAGGTTGCCACAAGTATTTATGGTTAAAGAACAAAAAATGATGACAGAGTTTTGTCGTGATATTATAAGTGATAAAGAAGCTTTGACCGCTACTGTTATCTCAGCATATGATGACACGGGTAAAAAGATTAAGTATAAGGATCTTCCTGATTTTCGACGTTTGTATGATATATATATTGAACGTAATGATGTTTTGGGTAATTTTGCCCCACTCACAGATGCTCTTTATTGTAATGAAACTTATTATGTTAATACTGGTGGTAGTAATACATGTAAAGGACATTATTGTTCTGGTGAAAATGGTTTAGAACCCAAAGGCGGGTTGTGTTTGGCTTCTCAGAGGAAGTCTGGAACAAATGGTTGGGAATATACTTGTGAGGATTCTGTTTTGGGTGGCAGGGTTTATGGAAATTATATATTACCTCCAGATTGTTCCTATTTTTCTCCGGAGGGTTGGGTTAAGCCTTTTATCGCTAGTGATAGTAAGTTATTATTAGTATGTACAGATAACTCTGTTTCTGAAGTTGGTAACATTGAAGTAGAGCCAATATTAGATGATAAAACTAGCAACGTTTGGTTTGTAGAAGGTTTAAAATCGAAGAATATTAATAGCTTGGTAAAATCTAAATGTGGCGGGGCAGATAAAACTAGGGGTTTTATTTTGAAATTGTATTTAGATGAAGCTTGCGAGGGTATTGATGAGATACATTTAGTAGGCGGTAATGGAAGTGATATGGGTGTAATTTCACGTACTGGATGGACCGCAGTTGGTCTTGTTGCGGGTTTTATAGCGGGAGGGCCATTGGGGTCGTACATGGTTGGATATGCAGCTTTTATATATGCTGGCTCTGTTAGTGAGTTAGAAGGTAGTTTTGGTGATGATTTTTTTATTACAATTCCACAACTAAAGCGTGGTTATATATTAAATCTAGATGTAGCTAATATTCCTGATGTAGATTAAAACCTTGACTTCCTCCCAAAAACCTGCTATAATTTTTACTTAGTATAAACATTAGGTAAAAACTTATGGCTTCTAAACAAACTTCAAGTTTAGTTCACGATAAAATCATCATAAAAGGTGCTAGAGTACACAATCTTAAGAACGTTAATATTGAAATTCCCAAAAACAAGCTCGTGGTAATCACGGGCTTGTCTGGTTCTGGAAAGTCTTCTTTGGCTTTTGACACTATTTATGCTGAGGGTCAAAGGCGTTATGCTGAAAGTTTGTCTTCTTACGCCCGTCAGTTCATGGAAGTTCGCGATAAACCTGATGTGGATAAAATGGATGGTTTATCTCCTACAATTGCGATTGACCAAAAAATTAATGCTCAAAATCCTCGTTCTACCGTTGGAACTGCTACGGAGATTTATGATTATTTGAGGTTATTGTTTGCCCGAGCTGGTACGCAGTATTGTCCTGATTGCGGAGAAAAAGTAGTTAAAAATACAGCTGGTAAAATAATTGAGCAAGCTAAGAAAATTTTTAGAGATTATAAAGAAATAATAATTTTGTCTCCCTTGATTCAGAATGATTTTGTGGATGGAAAAATTGTTTTAGATCAAATAGAAAAATCTGGTTTAGAAAAAATTAGATTAGACAATGAAATATTAAAGATACATGATTTTGCTAAAGTCAAATTTGATAAAAAGAAAAAATATAGTATTGATTTGGTAATTGAAAAAGTTTTAGACTCAAAAAATCAAAATTTAACCAAGTCAATTGAATATGCTTTGGATTTGAGCAATGGTTCAGTAAAATTTCTTTTTGATAAAAATAAAATAAAAACTTATTCTGTATTTGGCGTTTGTTTAAAATGTAGTTATAAAATGGAAGATTTGGATATGCGTAGTTTTAGTTTTAATAGTCCTTATGGGGCCTGTCCTCGTTGTACTGGCCTGGGGAAAACAATGGTGGTTGATTCTGAGCTAGTAGTTCCTAATCCAAAATTAACTTTGGCCCAAGGAGCGGTTCAACCCTGGACTCGAATAACGGGCAATCAAAGTTGGTATCAAAGAATTTTATTAGAAGTTTCCCTAAAACACGACTTACCTTTGGATGTTCCGATAGAAGATTTTACTTCAGATCAGATGGATATTTTGATGCAAGGTACTGGGGAAGAGTTGTATAAAATTGGAGGGAAAGAGGCTCCTTTTATAGGGGTTGTTTCTGATCTGACTAATCGTCATTTGGAAACTAAATCAGATTATGTCAGGAAAGAAATAGAAAATTATATGAGAGAAATGGTTTGTCCAGTATGCTTAGGTAAGAGATTAAAAAAAGAATCATTAGCAGTTAGAATTGGAGATTATAATATTTCTGATATGACTCAGATGAATATTTCAGAAATTAAATTAGCTTTAGATTTGCTGTATAAAAATAAAAATAATTTTGAACATTTTAATGTAGCTGAACCAATTTTAAAAGAATTGATAGTTAGATTAAATAATTTAGATCAAGTTGGTTTGGGGTATTTAAGTTTAGATAGATCTTTAAATACATTATCTGGCGGAGAAGTAACTAGAGTTCGTTTATCAACTCAGTTGTCGGCTGGATTGTCCGGAGTTATTTATGTGTTAGATGAACCTTCAGTTGGGTTGCATTCGAGAGATAATCAAAAATTAATAGAAACTTTAAAGTATCTGCGTAATTTGGGGAATAGTGTGATAGTGGTAGAACATGATCCAGCTATGATGGTTGAAGCTGACTATATTGTAGATGTCGGGCCAGGAGCGGGTGTTTTGGGAGGAGAGATAGTTGCCGCTGGTACTTTGTCTCAAATTAAAAATGATAAAAATTCAATCACTGCTGGTTATTTGTCTGGTAGAGAAAAAGTAGAAATTTTAAATAAGAAAAAAAAGAAAAAAACTTCTGAAAAAACAAAGTTTATTAGTATTAAAGGAGCCAAAGGAAATAATTTAAAAAATATTGATGTTGATATTCCTTTGGGCAAATTAGTTTGTGTTACGGGTGTTTCAGGATCTGGCAAATCAACTTTAATAGTTGATATTTTAGGCAAAGCTTTGTCTAAACATTTTTTTAGAGCCAAAGACGAGCCAGCCGAATATAAAAGTATCAAAGGAATAAATAACATTAATAAAGTTATTGCGATTGATCAAAGTCCAATTGGTAGAACTCCTCGTAGTAATCCAGCTACTTATACTGGTGTGTTTACTTTAATTAGGGATTTGTACGCAAATTTACCAGAAGCCAAGATGCGTCGTTATGACGCGGGTAAGTTTAGCTTTAATGTTAAGGGTGGTGGTAGGTGTGAAGCCTGCGCTGGTGAAGGTTATGTGCGTATTCCGATGCAATTCTTAGCTGATGTGTATGTTACTTGTGATGTTTGTGGAGGAACTAGATATAACCAAGATGTTTTAGAAATACATTATCGTGGTTGTAGTATTGCTGAAGTGTTAGAAATGACAACTGAAGAAGCATACAGATTTTTTGTTGATATCCCAAACATTGCTAATAAACTATCTGTTTTAAGAGAAGTTGGCTTGGGTTATATTAAACTAGGTCAACCAGCCACTACTTTGTCTGGTGGTGAGGCTCAGAGAGTTAAACTGGCAACAGAGTTGGCTCGTGCTTCCACTGGTCAAACTTTATATATTTTAGACGAACCAACAACCGGCCTTCATTTTGAAGATGTTAACCATTTGCTTGGAGTTTTGACTCGTTTAGTTGAAAAGGGTAACACTGTTT
The DNA here is from genome assembly GCA_964624315.1 of uncultured Gammaproteobacteria bacterium. Classification (GTDB taxonomy): domain Bacteria; phylum Patescibacteriota; class Patescibacteriia; order Magasanikbacterales; family GWA2-37-8; genus CAZUWJ01. Next base: position 9,250 of record CAZUWJ010000004.1, on the reverse strand, counting down.
TGGTAATAGAACATAATATAGATTTGATAAAATGTTCTGACTGGGTAATAGATTTGGGTCCAGAAGGTGGACGAGCTGGAGGAGAGATAGTGGCTACTGGAATTCCATCTGACATAGCGAAAGTAAAAAATAGTTGGACTGGGAAATATTTGAAGTAATTTTATGTTATTAAACTCAAAATTATTGTCATTCCGACCGTAGTCCGCCGACGGAGGCGGACGGAGTGGAGGAATCTTTTGTGACAGTTTGTAAAAATTATTTAAAACAAAAAACACCTACTGAAATACATCAGTAGGTGTTTTAAAATTTTTATTTTGAAGTCTCTTTTAGTTTTCTTTTAAATTTTGGATCGCGTAAATAGTTTAGTTTTGCTCTCCTTACTCTGAATTCTCTAACTAGTTCTACCTTATCAATTATTGGTGAATAAATAGGGAATATTTTTTCTACCCCGATACCATTTGATACTTTTCTAACAGTGATGGTGGCTCCAGGTTCTTGGCCGTGTTTTACGGCAAGTATGGTTCCTTCAAAGATTTGTATACGTTCTTTTTCTTCACCCTTAGTGTTAGTTTCTTTAATCTTTTGGTGGACCCTAACTATCATTCCCGGATTTAATTTTTGTTCCGGTTGGTTGTTTTTTTCTTCAGTCATATTTTAATATTTTTAGCAAATGTAAGCGGTCTATATTTTAGCTTAAAATTGATTTTTTGTCAAGCCTTGATTTTCACTCCTATTTAAGCTCATAATCCTCTTTTTTAAGCACTTCCACTACCTCTCTAATTGCCTTTTCTAACTTGTCATTTTCATTAAATATCACATAATCATAAAATTTCTCTTCATTTTTTATCTCGGATTTGGCATTCTCTATTCTTTTATTCAGCTCTACTGGATCCATATCTGGTTCTCTCGCCTGTAATCGTTCTCGCAATTCTTCAAGTGATGTTGGTTTTATAAAGATGGCCGTTGCATCGTATTTTCTTTTATAAAAATCCACCCCCACGCCATCAACATTAACGACTACAACATATCCGGCTTTAAGATTCTCTTCCAGATTTGGTTTATAAGTACCATAGTAGCTATCACGATTCTTTATATAGGTATACTCAACAATATCACCTTTATCTACTTTCTCTAAAAATTTCTCTTTGGAAAAAAAATAATAATCAATTTTATCTTTTTCATCAAGCCTGGGTTTTCTGGTGGTCGCAGTAACTAATCTTTTAAAGTTGGGGAACCTCTCCAAGATTGCTTTTGTTATAGTGCTTTCTCCACTACCAGTTGGTCCAGATATTATAAAAACTTGTTTTTTCATATTATTTAATATTTTTTAAGAATTTACTTAGTTCACTGGGAAGCTTAATGATAAAACTTTGTTGTTCTTTTTTTAAATCTTTAAATTCTAATTTATAACAATGTAAAAATAGACGATTAATTTCAGGATGGTTAGCTCTTAAATTCTTTTTTTGATAATATAATGTATCTCCAACAACTGGGTGATTGTAAGACAGCATGTGGACACGGATTTGGTGCATTCTGCCGGTCAAAAGCCTTACATCAAGAAAAGTAAAATTGATAAAGTTTTTTTCAACTTCAAATTCAGTGATAGCTTTTTTGCCTTTGTCTGTTTCTAGTCCTTTTACAGTTTTTGGAATGGCAGTCATTTTTTCTTGTTTTCTTGATCTAACAATTGGCAAATCTATAATATCAACCACGGTGTCAATTTTGCCATATACTAAAACTTTATAGTATTTATCAACAGCCCTGTCTTTAAATTGTTTTTTTAAATTTTTAAAACTTTTATTATTTTTAGCAATAACAAGGAGGCCGGAAGCTTGCTTGTCTAAACGGTGAACTATGCCTGGTCTAATCTTATCTTCTCCGACATCTTTGATTTCAGGATATTCTTCTAAGACATTATTTACCAAAGTATTGGTTTCGCCAGCCAAGGTAGGGTGAGTTAGCTGTCCGGCTGGTTTGTTTACCACTAAGTAATCTGAAGTCTCAGCGATAAGGTTAAATTTAAATTTCTTTTCTTTTTTTAGGGTAGCCTTTTTCTGGGCGATAGTTGGTTTTTTTTCTTCTGTTATTATAATTATATCGTTTGATTTTACCCTAGCACCAGCTTTTTTAGGATATTTTTTATTGATTTTTACTTGTTTTTTTTCAATCATTTTTTGAACTTGGTTGCGACTAGTTTTTAAGTAGTCAGATAAAAAAACATCCAGACGAGCTGAGTCTGATTTTGGAGGAGTAATTATTTTTTGATTTAAAGACATAAATAATGATTAGTCTGGCTAGGTAAAACCAGCCTAAATTTGTGCGCCTGGGTGGAATTGAACCGCCGACCCCCGCTTTATAAGAGCGGTGCTCTAACCCCTGAGCTACAGGCGCTTTTGTTTAAAAAGCGGTATTAGTGTATCATTTTTTAGTTTTAAATGCAAGTTTAGTAGAGTTTGATTAAATTGATTTAAAATGTTAAAATAGTTGTATTATGAACTATAATACAAAACTACTTTTTAGAATTAATGGGCTTTTGGGCCGTAATAAATGGTTAGACGCTTTTTCACGAGCAGGAGCCATGTGGCTTATAGTTTTTTTGTTTATTTGGTATATTGCTATTAATTTTGTAGTAGCTTGGCCAAATAAAATGCAAGTGTTTTTACCGATAGCCTTTTTTTGTTTTTTATGGTGTGTGGGGACACTTATCAGTGCTGTGATTGGTTTTTTGCTAAAAAAACCTAGACCATACAAGACTTACCCTCAAGTTAAGCTTTTTTATACCCCGCTTTCGTATTGGAAAACTTTTCCGTCTGATCATTCTATGACTTCTTTTTTGATTTTTTTTAGTGGATTAATTTTTCACCTGCCTTTTGCTTGGTCTATTTTACCATTGGTTTTGTGGGTTTGTTGGGGGAGGGTTTACGCTGGAGTTCATTATCCGTTTGATATAGTAGGGGGTTTAGCCACCGCTTCTTTGGTGGGAGTATTTGGTTATTATTTATCCTTACTATTATTTTGATATGAATTTTAACACCAAAGTAAGAATAATCTCTGTGTTAGTTCTTATTTTTTTCCCTATTTTTGCTTTTTGGCAGTATCAAAAAATAAAGTCAGAACCAGTAGTGATAGTCCCTAGAGAAGAAATTAATATTACTATTATTCCTGGTTGGACTTTGGGCAATATTGCAGAGAGCTGGTTAAATTTGGGTTTGATAGAAAGCAAAGATCAGCTTTTTAAGATTTTAGGTGCTCCACAATTTGTTGGTGAGTATGATGAGGGTGAGATAATTGATTTGACTGGTGAAGATGTCGAAGATGTTTTTGGTATTTTAAAAACTAGACCAAAAGATACTACCTATGAAGGGTATTTAATACCGGATACTTACCGTATTTATAAAGATTCTGAGTTAGAAGATGTTTTGTATAAAATTTTTTATAATTTAGACGAAAAGATAACCCCAGAAATGTTATCTGAAATAAAAAAGCAAGGAAAAACTTTTTATGAAGTTTTGACCATGGCATCAATAGTAGAGAGAGAAGCGCGAGAGTATGAAGATATGCGTTTGGTGGCTGATATTTTTTGGAGAAGAAATGGGGTTAATTGGGCATTGCAGTCTTGTGCGACCGTTAACTACGTTACTGGTAAAAATTCTCCCGCAGTTTCAGCCGAAGACAAACAAGTAGATTCCTTGTATAATACCTATGAGTATCCTGGGCTTCCTCCTGGGCCGATAGCTAATCCTAGTTTAAACGCTATTATGGCTACTATTTATTCCAAGAGCAATAGTTATTGGTATTTTATGAGCGGCCAAGATGGGACGATGTATTATGCAGTTGATTTGGATGGACATAATATTAATGTGTATAAATATTTGAGATAGATTTTATGGGTTGCCTCAAATAATTACAATTTCGGATTAATTAATAAATATTTTATGAAAACAAGTGATTTTGATTACAATTTACCTGCCGGAATGATTGCTCAATACCCAGCAGTGCCGAGAGATAGCTCTCGTCTTATGATAATTGATAAAGATATTCATGAGATTAAACACACAAAATTTTCTAGCATAATAAATTATTTACAGGCTGGAGATTTGTTGGTTTGGAATAATTCCAAAGTTTTTAAAGCTCGCTTGTTGGGGGTTTTACAACTAGACGAAGATGTTACTGGTTTAGATAATCAAAAACCTCAAGAAAAAATAATTAATTTGCCAGAAGTAGAAATTTTTTTACTTCGTCCGGTTGAAAATTTTGGAATTTGGAAATGTTTGGCTAAGCCTGGGCGTAAACTTCGTTTGGGTATGCGAGTGGTATTTGCTCCTGATTTTGAAGGTGAAGTAATTTTAAAAGAAACAGATGGAACGGTTTTGTTAGATTTTAAAGATGAAGATGTAGTAGTTAGAACAAAAGCTAATAAATATGGACAAGTGCCAACACCGCCGTATGTAGATGTTAATGAGTTTATAAAAAATAGTTCTGATTTAGAAAATAAATATCAAACAGTTTACGCGAGTGATGAAAAAGAAGGTTCAGTGGCTGCACCCACAGCTGGGTTTCATTTTACTTCTGAAATAATAGAAACTTTAAAAGAAAAAGGCGTGGAATTTGCTGAAGTGACTTTGCATGTAGGGTTGGGCACTTTTTTACCAGTTAAAACAGAAAAGATAGAAGAGCATAAAATGCATAGTGAGTGGGTGGAATTAACTGATAAAAATGTTCAGATTATAAACAAAGCAAAAGCCGAAGGTAGGAGAGTGGTGGCGGTTGGGACAACCACAGTTAGAACATTGGAAGCAGTGGCAAAAAATAATCCAGATAATAAAGAATTATTAGAAGCTTATACTGGGGAAGTTAATATATTTATTACACCTGGTTTTAAATTTGAAGTAGTGGATGCTCTGATTACAAATTTTCATTTACCAAAATCAACTTTGTTGATGCTTGTGAGTGCGTTTGCAGGGGATAGAGAATTTATGCTAGAATGTTATGAGGAGGCAGTGTCTCAAAGTTATAGATTTTTTAGTTTTGGTGATGCGATGTTAATTAAATAATTTTAAATATATGGTGTATAAACCTCGTACTCAAGAACAAAAAAGTAGATTTGACGTTGCTAAGAAAGAAGAAGTAGTTAAAGGCCCTAAGGCTGCAACTGATCACTTTACTGGCAAGTTAGGAGGACCTGAACTACCTGGAAAAAAACAAATAGACGAATTTAAATCTAAAAAACCTGAGTTGCCCACCACTAAAGAAGAACTTAATAAGGCGTGGGGTAATATAGATAGGCTATTAAAGGAAGATAATGATAGCGGAGCAGAAGATGAAGTTAAAGAAGCTGTTTAAGTTTATTTTATAAAATTAAAAAAATAGACGACCCACGCAGGGTCGTCTTTTGAACATTGGTTTAGTCTAATATTTCGTTCAGCCTTTTTGTAGCCGCCCAATTTATAATGGTGACAAAACAAAATATTATGAAATGTGTGATGAATTGGTCAAACCTTAGTATATGGTAGTTTCCTAGTGCTAAAGATAGGAGAGGAACCGCAATGCTGGCCAGTAGGATTGAGGCCATTGGTTCTCTCATTACTTCTTTGGCCTGCCTGAGTTTTTTTTGCTCCACCTCTGTAAGGGTGTTCTAGTGACCATCCAAGGGCAAGATTTTTAAAGATGGAAAAAAGGGCTATTGATCCGGCGGCTATTAATAAAAGAGCATGCATTGTATTCTCCCTAAGTTTGTAAAGGTGCTTTATTAGCAATCTTTAGTTTGTTTATAATCTTGTATGTTATTGGTAACATTACAATTTCTATTCCTATTTTAAATATATAATTTGTAAGCCAGATTGTCAATATTAAACTCCAGGGTAGTATGCCGGCAAAAGCAATTAATAAAAATATAGTAGTATCTAAAAATTGACCAACCACAGTTGATCCAATGGCGCGTAACCAAAAATATTTGCCATTGGTTTTGGCTTTTAGTTTTGCCAAAACTAGACTATTGCTGATTTCTCCAGCTAAATAAGCTACTAAACTTCCGAGCACAATTCTGGGCACTACTCCTAAAATAGCGTTGTAGGATTCTTGCCCACCCCAACTTGGGTCAGATGGTAGGGCGCCTACTAACCAAAAAGTTGTGACCATAAGTATATTCATAAAAAAACCGATCCAGATAACTCGGCGGGCGCGAGCGTATCCATATATTTCAGTTAGTACATCGCCTAGAATATAAGCCAAAGGAAATAAAATTGTTCCACCGTCAAAGCTGATGAATTTTATGCCGACTATTTTGGCACTAGTGATATTTGATAAAATAAGGGTGGTTACAAATAGGGCAGTAATAATGTCAATGTATTTATTTTTCATGGTTTTGGTATTTCAGAATTTTTAAATATAATAACTATTCTATACTAAAAAAACAAAATCCTCAATAGAGGATTTTGTTTTTTTAAATATTTTTGTTTATTCAACTTTTACACCCATTTGTCTAGCTGTTCCTTCGATGATTTTCATGGCTGCTTCAATGGTGTTAGCATTTAAATCAGGCATTTTCTTTTCAGCGATTTCTTTTATTTGAGCTTTGGTAATTTTACCAACCTTATCTTTTAAAGGGTTACTAGAACCTTTTTTAATATTAGCTGCTTTTTTAACTAGTTCAGAAGCTGGAGCAGTTTTGGTAATAAAGCTAAAAGTTCTATCTTCGTAAACATTAATAACTACTGGTACTAGTTCTCCTTTTTTATCAGCAGTAGCACTGTTAAACTGAGTACAAAAATCTTGGATAGCTAAACCATGTTGACCCAAAGCTGGACCAACTGGAGGGGCTGGGTTAGCAGCACCGCCTTGAATTTGTAATTTTATTTGTGTTAATAATTTTGCCATATTTTTATTATTCTATTGTTGAGAAGCTCCTTTTAAAAGGACAACAATTTTTTTATTTATATTTTCTTAGCCTGCAAAGCATCTAGTTCTACTGGTGTTTCGCGTCCAAACATAGAAACCAATACTTTAACACGACCTCTTTCATTGTCCACGTTAGATACTTTTCCTTCAAAGTTTTTAAATGGACCATCAGTAATTCTAACCAAATCATTAATATCAACATCGATTTTATGTTCTGGTTCTTCGGCTTGAGTTCTTTTTAATAATGAATCAACTTCTTTTTGATCAATCGGAGTAGGGGTGGTACCAGAACCAACAAAACCAGTTACATTTGGAGTGTTGCGAACAACATACCAAGAATCATCAGTTACTATCATTTCTACCATAATATAACCAGGAAATATTTTTTCTTCTATTACTGTTCTTTTACCATTTTTTATTTTAATCTTTTTTTCTTTTGGAACCAAGACATTAAAAATTTTATCTTGCATATCAAAAGATTCTACCCTTTGTTCTAGGTTGTGTTTTACGTTTTCTTCGTAACCACTGTAAGTGTGTAATACATACCAGCGACGACCCAGATCTAATGTTTGTTTGGCCATAGTTTTAGAATAATTGGATTAACTCTGCTATACCGATGCTGAAACCGTAGTCTAAAATACCAAAAAATATAGCCATGCCCAGGCTTAAGACAGCCACAGCGATACTATAATTAATGGTTTGTTTTTTTGTAGGCCAAGTTACTTTTCTCATTTCTGCGTATGCACCTACAAGATAGTCTTTTAGTTGTTTAAATAATTTCATATTTTTTCTATTTAAAAACAGCCTGCTGGCCATTTATTGATAGTAGTATAGTAGATTTGTTTAAAAAAGTCAAGTCTTTGTCCACAGGGCGATATCCACTTTCTCACCACCCCCGGCACAATTCGTGTTCGGGGGTGTTTTTTTATCCTAATTACCAATCAAGACAAATTGTCATCCTGAGGAATCGAAGGATCTTATGCCACAGCTCTAGATCCTTCGATACCTCAGGATGACAATATCCTACCTAGAAGGATCTTATGCTACGACTTTAGATTCTTCTCCGCCACCTGGCGGATCAGAATGACAATACCCCTTTTATTGGAAGGCAAATCTCGCTCATAGATGTAATAAAAGAAACTATAGTTTTAACTACAGTTTAAACTATAGTTTCTTTTACTCTTAAAATTTAAAAACCTCTCTTTGCAGAGAGGTTTTTTTATAGACCCTTCGGTCATTCTGTTTTTTTAGGATGACATTTTATAATCTAACTAAACATCCAAATTTTCTACTTTCTTGGCATGAGTTTGAATGAATTTTTTTCTAGGTTCAACTACATTACCCATTAAAACTTCAAAAACTTCATTGGCTTTTTCTGCATCATCAACAGTTACTCTTTTCATAATACGTTTAGCTGGATTCATAGTTGTTTCCCAAAGTTGTTCTGGGTTCATCTCTCCCAAACCTTTGTAACGTTGGATGCCAACTCTTACTCCGTTTACTTCGGTAGTCTCTGTGCCTTCTTCTCCTTCACCTTTTTCATTATTCTCAGCAGTGGATTTTACTTTTTTATTTTTTGCATCTTTAGCGTCTTTAATTTTTTTGTTTTTATTTAATTCAGCTAAAGTTGCTTCTTTTTCTTCATCGGTATAGACATATTTTAAAGTTTTACCTGATTTGATTTGGAACAAAGGAGGTTGAGCGATAAATATATGGCCTTGCTTTAATAATTCCGGGAAATGTCTGTAGAAAAAAGTTAAAAGTAGAGTCCTGATATGAGAACCATCAACATCCGCATCAGTCATAATAATAATACGATGATAGCGTAGTTTTTCGATTTCAAATTGTTCACCGATATTTGTACCAAAAGCAATAATTAATGATTTTAGTTCGTTGTTGGTTAATATTTTATCTAACCTAGCTCTTTCAACATTTAAAACTTTACCACGTAAAGGTAGGATAGCTTGGTGTTCACGATCGCGCCCTTGTTTGGCACTACCGCCAGCTGAATCTCCCTCTACTATATAAAGTTCACTTTCTTCTGCTTTTTTTGAAGAACAATCTGCTAGTTTGCCCGGCAAAGTGAATCCTTCTAAAGCACCTTTTCTCAAAATAGTATCGCGGGCTATACGAGCAGCATTACGAGCGCGAGAAGCGAGCATACATTTACCGATGATTCCCTCGGCATCTTTTGGGTGTTCTTCCAGAAAGGTTAATAGGGCATCCGACATAACAGCGTCAACTGCTGTCTTGGCTTCCATGTTGCCTAATTTGCCTTTTGTTTGGCCCTCAAACTGCGGTTCAGGTATTTTGATAGATATAACAGCATTTAAGCCTTCACGTACATCATCGC
>CAZUWJ010000003.1:16483-40355 GCA_964624315.1 uncultured Gammaproteobacteria bacterium | reverse complement strand
AGATTGCTATAACTTGCTTTTTAGTTAGCGAGTGCCTATGCTTGTTATTTCTTAGCCCGATAGAATATAGATGATTAACACATTCTTTATTTGTTGCCCACTCAAGATTATAGTCATTGTTATTTTGTTTATTGCCGTCGATATGTTTAACACAATCTTTATTATCTGGGTTAGATACCAACTGCCATTCATTATTATTTTCTAACACAATTATACCAGAATTTTCTGGATTATATTTTTGTTTTAAAAAATCTATAGCCTCTAAAGCTTCAGCCTCTGTTATATCGAGCGCTTTGGTTATTTTTTTTAGAGACAAAGCTTTGCCAGCTACAAATAAAATTGATTCTAATTTTGAAAATATATTATTCATAAATGTTTTAGAATTAGAATAAGGTTTGTTGTTATTTAAAATAAATCATCTGCTACTTTGTCTTTCAGATGATTTATTTTAAATAACAACAAACAAAAATTTTACCTACATTCACTTAAAGATTATACTACAAATTTAAAAAATATTAAAGTATTTTTACTTCCAATCTTCAATAATAATTTTATTCCCCTGTTTTCTTACTACCAATTTTTGTTTTTCTCTCCATTTTAATTCATTTGTAATTGCTTTTGGCAAAGTAACAGCCAGGCTATTGCCTAACTTTATAACTTTTCTAATCTCACTATCTTTTAATTTTCTAGTAGACATATTTTTATATTAAATTAAGTATATATTATAATATATATTACAATATATATTATTTTTAATTAGATATTTCTAAATTACCAAAAGAATCAGATTGTTTAACCGAAACTTCTCCGGCCTTAACCATCTCCAAAACAGCCAAAAAACTTACAATTACCTCCGTTCTACTGTGCGCACCTGACAATAAATCTTTAAAATTCAATTTTTTTACCTTTTTTAAAATATCTTTTAAATTAGCCACCCTATCTTTGATATTAACCCCTCTATCAATCATCGCTTGAGGTAATGGATCAATTGGCTTTAATCTTTTTAAAATATTTTCAAAAGATAAACGCAGATTATCTTGATGGGAATTGTTAGGTAAAACAAATTCTTTTAATTTTATAGGCGCTTCTATGCGTCCGTATGACTTTTTATCATCACTCCATAACTTTTCTATCTTATGACTAGCTTCAACAAACTTCTTATACATTTTCAATTGAAGAGCCAATGAATCCTCGTCTTCTTCTACTGCTAAATCGGGCAAAAGATGTTTTGATTTTAAATAAACTAATTTTGTAGCTACTACTAAAAAATCAGCCATCTCAAATTCCCTGCTTTTATCTAATTTATCTAAATACTCAAAAAAATTTTCCGTGATTTCAGACAAAGCTAGCTCAGTAATATTTAGTTCTTCTTTTACTATTAATTGCAATAATAAATCCAAGGGACCAGAAAAATTTTTAATTTCTATTTTCATAATTTGTAAAACGATCTATGTTAAACCGAAAATATACTTATTTTCGGCTTGATAGTATTAAATTACTTTATTTTGATATTAGCGTCTTTTAATTGTTCTTCTGGTATTGCAGAAGGTGCCTCCATCATCAAATCTTTGGCATCAGCTGTAAGTGGAAAAGCAATCACTTCACGTATAGTATCTTCAGATTGTAAAATAGAAAGCAACCTATCAAAACCAGGTGCCATACCTCCGTGAGGGGGTACTCCATAAGTAAAAGCTTCTAATAAATGTTTAAACTCTTGTTTTTTCGCTTCATCAAAACCAATAAGATCAAAGATTTTTTCTTGTATTTCTTTATCATAAATTCTCAAAGCACCACCGCCAACTTCTACCCCATTTAAAATTAAATCATGCTGATAAGATTTTACTTTTGCTGGATCTGAATCTAATAAAGATAAATCTTCCTCTTTTGGACGAGTAAACATATTGTGAGATGGCGCCCACTCACCCTGTGAGCCATGAAAATGTTCTTCAGAATTTTTATCTTCAGCCTGACGCTCAAATAAAGGAAAATTAATCACAAAAGCAAAGGCTAATTCATCTTTGTCTTCTTTATTTTTTCTTAAATCTGGTTTATCAGTACCATACTTATCCATTACTTCTTGCCAATCTAGCCTAGGCCATTTATCAAAAGTCATTTTTTTGTTTGGCCACAATTCTTTGACCATGGTAGTAAACATATTCTCTACCAAATCCAAAATATCATCCTGACTAACAAAGCTCATTTCCATATCAAGTTGATAAAATTCTCCCGGAGATCTATCAGCCCTAGCATCTTCATCGCGAAAACATGGAGCTATTTGAAAATATTTCTCCATACCAGCTACCATAAATAATTGTTTGTATTGTTGTGGAGCCTGAGGTAGGGCAAAAAACTTACCAGGAAACTTACGAGATGGCACTAAATAATCCCTAGCTCCTTCTGGAGTTGATTTTGAGAGTATCGGAGTATGTATTTCATTAAAATCTTTTTTGTATAAATAATTACGTAAAAAGTTCATCATTCTAGAACGCATTACCATATTATCTTTCATTCTTTTAGAACGTAAATCTAAATAACGATATTTCAAACGTAATTCTTCATTAATTATAGCCGTATCTTTATCTATTTCAAAAGGAGGAGTTTGAGCTTCACTTAAAACTTTTAAACTTTTAGCCAAAATTTCTACAGTGCCAGTTGGCATATCAGGATTTTTTTGTCTTTCCCCTCTTTCTTGAACAATGCCAGTTATTTCCACTACCCATTCTGGCCTCACTCTATTTAATTCTTCTTGGGAAACTTCGTCTAGCTCAGCAGGAACACCTACTACTTGAACAATACCTTTTAAATCACGCAAATCCAAAAAAGCAATCTTACCCATATTGCGACGGGCATTTATCCATCCTTTTAACAGAACTTCCTCCCCTGCTTTACCGACTGTATCTGTGGTGTATATACGACTCATATTTAATTAATTAATTTTTATTTAAGCAAATAGTATAGCCATCTCTACCATACGATGAGAATAACCAACTTCATTATCATACCAAGAAACAACCTTTACCATATTACCCCCAACAACACTAGTTAATTCCAAATCTACAGTTGATGAATAATCATCTCCAACATAATCGGCTGAGACCAAAGGCACATCTGTACATTTCAATATTCCTTTAAATCTATCTGTTTTTGAAGCTTTAATTAAAACTTCATTTATTTCTTCTTTGCTCACATCCTTTTTTAAAATTACAGTAATATCAGACAAAGAACAAGTTGGAACTGGCACACGAAAAGCCACGCCATCAAATATGCCTTGCAAATTGGTTTTTACTTCTCCAACAGCTTTGGCGGCCCCAGTTGAAGTAGGAATAATATTTTCAGCAGCAGCCCGGGCTCGACGCAAATCTTTATGTGGACCATCTTGCAAATTCTGATCAGCGGTATAACCGTGAATAGTACTCATCATTGCTTTTTCTATACCAAATTCTTCATCTAATACAGCCATGACCGGAGCAATACAATTGGTGGTACAAGAAGCGTTATTAATAATCAAAGATTTTTCTTGGCCAACTTTACCACAATTTACTCCACGAACATAAGTAGGGATATCTTTATCTTTGGCTGGAGCAGAAATAATAACTTTTTTAGCACCCGCTGTAATATGTTTTTCCGCCCCTTCACGATTACGAAAAATACCAGTACATTCCATTACCACATCTACTTCTAATTTACCCCATGGCAATTCAGACGGTTCTTTAGAAGCAGACACTGGTATTTCAACTCCATCAACTGTAATACTATCCTCAGCATAACTCACCTCTTTTAAATAAGTTTCATAAGCAGTATCATATTTTAAAAGATGAGCCAATGTTTTATTATCAGTCAAATCGTTAATACCAACTATCTCTATATCCTCCCGACCAAACGCAACTTTAAAAACCTGTCTCCCTATCCTCCCGAAACCATTGATGGCTATTTTGACTTTTTTCATATACTAATATTTTAATAAATTAATTTATTATAATGACACTGTCATCCTGAATGGAATGAAGGATCTATTGATAAACTTAAGATTCTTCATTTCACCCAGAATAACAATAAAATGTATATCTATTTTAATATATATTCCAATATATATCAAATCAAAACTCCCGTCCTGAAAAACAGGGCGGGAGTTTTATTTATATAATTTTAGATGTTCAAGTCATCTACAGCACTTGTATCTATTGTTGTGTCTAATACTGCGTCTACTGTTGCATCTGTTGTTGCATCTGTTGTTGCGCCTACTGGATCGTTAGTACGAACAGCAGGACCACGACCACCTTCTGGTTCGCTAATTTTCAAGTTTACACGAGCATTATTTTTTGCACCTACAATTTTTAGTAAAGTGCGAACAGCGCGTGCAGTTTGGCCAGAACGGCCGATAACATAACCCATATCACTTGGGTCAACGTCCAAGGTCAATAAAACGCCTCTTTCGTCAACTGTACGAGTTACTTTGACGCTGTCAGGCTTTGAAACGATAGACCTTACAACATCTTCTAAAAATTTCTGATCAGTTTCCATAGGATTCTTCAATTTCTAATTATTTTTTAATGTACAGCCTGTCGACTTGTGTGGTTTTAACCCACTCAGTACTGTATTAAAAATTATACTATATTTTTTATTAACAGTCAACTGAGAATTAAATAACAGTAAATTTAAAACATCCACTAAAATAAGTGGATGTTTTTACGTTTAATTTTGCTTATTCTGCCTTTACCTCTGCTGAAGCTTCTGGAGCTTCTTCTATCTTTATCTCTGCTGGAGCTTCCTCAACCTTAAGGGCTTCAACCGGCTTTTCAACAACTGGTTCAACCACTTTTTCTTCAGTAGTCTTGGTTTCAACCTCAACTTTTTTCTTTTCTACTTCAGCAACTTTTTTATCATCTATTTTTGTTTTTCTTTTTTTACTAATAAAAACTGATTTTTTGGCTTCACCTTTTACAATACCAGCTTTAACTAACAAATTATAAACTGTATTAGTAGGTTGAACACCTTTTTCTAACCAAGATTTTATTTTATCTTCTTTTAAAACTAAACCATTTTCTTTATCATGGGGATTATAAGTACCTACTGAATCAACATGATCACCATAGGGATCTTTGTGTTTTTGAGTAACTATAACACGATACATGGGTAATTTTTTCCTACCTACTCGTTGTAATTTCATTGACAACATAATTTTTAACTATTTTTATTTAAATATTCGACGGTCCGCCAGTTGGCGAAGAGAGCGTGATAATTATATAATAATACTACTTTTTTGTCAACCCTAGCTTTAAAACTAGTTTGGCACATCTTCTATTTTGACACTCATCAACTTTGACATGCCATCCCCCCCCATTACTACACCATATAAAACATCGGCCGAATGCATTGTTACTCTATTATGGGTTATTATTATAAATTGAGATTTAATAGACAGCTCAGTCATAATTTTGTTAAATCTCATAGAATTAGCCTCATCCAAAGCAGCCTCAACTTCATCTAAGATAACAAATGGAGAAGGATTACAGCTCAATATAGCACAAATCAAAGCAATTGATGTCAGAGTTCTCTCCCCGCCAGACAAAGCATTCAAATGTTTAATTTTTTTACCAGGCGGATTGACAATAATATCAATTCCGCTCAAAACCTTTTTAGCTCTTTTTTTTATTTTATTTTCTTCTTCATCACTATTTTCTATATTATCTTCGTCTATTTCCTCACCATATATTTCTTCTAATTTAGCACTACCACCATCAAACAAAATTTTAAAATAACGATCAAACTCTTCTCTTATTTTTTTAAAAGCAGTTTTTCTTTTTTTCTTCATCATAACATCTATCTCTTCAATCATTTTTTCTAAATCCTTGGTTGCTTTTTCTAGGTCCTCTAATTGACTACTCAAAAAATCAAATCTCTCTTTAGTTTGTTCATATTCAGCCACGACTTCTTCATCTATCCCCCCTATTAGACTCAACTGATATTTTAATTTTTGAATTTTATCTACTAAGCCATTCAAAGCCTCACTTTTGACTGTTGGTATTTCTCTTTCTTTTAATGACAAAATAGACAGAGACAATTCATTGTTAATTTCTTCTAACAAATCTTCTATTTTTGTTTCCAATCTTGCTAATTCTATTTTTAAATTATTTCTTTTTTCCAAAACTTCATTTACTTGAATCTGTTTAGTCTGCATTTGTTTTTGTAAATCAAATACTTTTTGTTTTTTGGCTTCTTCTTTTTCGTTAAATTCTTTCATGTCTTTTTCTAAAACTTGAACATCTTTTTCCATCTTTTCTTTATCTTTAATTAAAATATTCTTTTGCTCTTCTAATTCTGATAAAAAAACACTTAAATCTTCGGGATTTTTAATAATTTTCAACTCTCGCTCTAACAAGCTTTCTTCTTTAATCAAACCCTCTTTCTCTTGATCAACTATTTCAACTTGGGCTTGAAGAGCTTTTCTGTCTGCTTCCTCATTAGATAAACTATTTTTTGAACTATCTAATTTGGATTCTAAACCTTGTAAATCTTGTTGTAAAACATTAATTATGGTTTGGTATTCTTGTGTTTTTTCTTTTTCACTCAAAGACAAACGTCCAGTAAAAGACAAACCCCTAAAACGAGATGTTCTATAACCACCTCTCATGACGCTATTTCTTTCTACTAGATCACCCTGTAAAGTCACCATCCTCGCTCGGCCAACACCAATCCGGTTGGCAGTTTTTAAATCTTTGACAACCAAAGTATTTCCAAGCACAAAAGAAAAGATACTATCAAATTTACTATTATTTTTTACCAGATCAGTAGCCAAACCTTTTACTCCATCTTCGTTCAAAAATTCATAGATATATGGATTATCGGGACGTCCCTTTATTTTTTCTAAAGGTAAAAAAGTAGCTGTACCTAGCCTATTTTCTCTTAAATAATTTATTGCTAAACGAGCTACCTCTTCATCCCCCACAACCAAAGAGGAAATATGACTACCTGCGGCCACTTCAATGGCTAGTCTATATTCTTCATCTACTTCACCCAGCTCAGCTACTAAACCATGAATCTTGCCAAACTTATTTTTATTTTCTAAAATATTTTTAACAGTTTCTAATCCAGAAAATTCCCGATAATTCTTTTCGGTTTGACTAACAAACATTTCAGTTTGTAGTTTAGAAATTTCTAAAATAATCCTTGATCTATCTGACAAATCAACTTCTATTTTTTCTTTTATTTCTTTTATTGTTGATTCTAATTTGGCTTGATTTTTTTTAATGTTTTCTACTTTATCAGTAATAAATTGTTTTTGAGATTGAACATCTTTTATTTTATTTTCTATCCAACCAATATTGGTATTTCCGGTCTTGCTATATTCACCATGCATTTGACCATCCAAAACAGCCAAATCTCTCTCGATCTGATTTTTTTTATTTATAGCCTGCTGATGCTTTACCTGTAACTCATCAAAAAGTTCTTGACGAGTTGAACTGCGAGCTAATTCTGCTAACTCACTCTGTATTTTTTCTAAATCATTAAAATGTTTTTTATAAACACCCTCTACTTCTTTTAATTCCAAATCATTTTTTTCTTTTTGATAATCAAAATTTTTAAAAATGGTTGCGTAATAACTTTCTTGAACCTCTCTTAATTCTATTTCAACTTCTTGTCTTTTTGATAATTTTTTTACCTGACGAAACAACAACCTCAAATGTGGTCCTATTTCTTGAGTCAACTGCCTCGCCTGCTCCATATTATCCTGAGTACGCGCTAATTTTAATTTGGCTTGATGTTGTTTAATCTGATGTTCTTTTATTCCAGCGGCTTCATCCAAAAAGTTTTTTCTGTCAGCTGGACTAACTAACAACAACCTGTCAATCGTCCCCTGTCCAACAATACTAGACGAATTCTGGGCAATCTGTGCTTTAGCAAACAACAAATGGATGTCAAGCAATCGCACTTGACTATTATTTATTAAATATTCACTTTCACCACTCCTATAAATACGACGTGTAACCACAATCTCTTCGTAATCATAATCAAGTTTTTTATCACTATTGTCCATTATCATTGTTACTTCGGCCATACCTAATTGACCTTTGGCTTCTGAACCAGAAAAAATAACATCTTCGCCTTTTTTACCACGAATATTTTTTAAGCTTGTTTCACCCATCACCCAACGAATAGCGTCAGTCACATTGGATTTACCAGAACCATTAGGCCCCACAACTCCAGTAATGCTAAAACGCCCACTTTTGGGCGGTAAAAAATCTAATACAGTTTTCTTGGCAAATGACTTAAAACCGTTTATTTCCAAACGTTTCAAATACATAGTTAATGAATATTTAAAAAATCTTTTAAATATTATATCATAAAAAACATTAAAAACAAAGACGATCTTAATAAGAACTTGACAAAATTAAAGAACTAAAGTATACTTCTTTGTTATTATGAAAACAATATCACAACAAATAAATCAGTACTTAAAACAGGCTCAAGCTGTTATTGTAGTAATCCATACAAATCCTGATGGAGATGCTATTGGCTCAGCTACGGCCATGTTTGAGTACATACAAAACCATCTTAAAAAAGACGTTGATATTTTTTATACTGGAGAAAAAGCTAATAATCTGAACTTTTTAAATCATTATTACAAATTAACTTCTAATGAAGATATTTTTAAACAAAGCATATACGATACCTTACTAATTTTAGACACTGGTGATTTAAAACGCGCTCAACTTGAAGATAAAATACAAAAACACCACAAATACATTATAAATATAGACCACCATAAAACTAATCAAAATTTTGGTCATATTAATTTGGTAAACGAAAATGCTTCAGCTACAGCCGAAATCCTTTATCATTTTTTTCATCATAACAGTATAAAAATAAACGAAAAAATAGCCACTTCTCTTTTAACTGGTATTATTACTGATACGGATAATTTTAGTAATAGCGCTACCACCACTACTAGTTTAAATATCTCTGGAGAATTATTAAGAGCTGGTGCTAATTTGAATACAGTTAACACCCAAACAGTAAAAAATAAAACCATAGAAAATTTAAAAATCTGGGGTATAGCTTTTGAAAGACTAGTAAAACATCCTACCATGGATCTTACTTATACTTATTTGAAACAAACTGATTTTAAAAAAAATAATTTAGGAGATGCTGTTGATGGAGTAACTAATTTTTTAAATAATTTAAACGAAACAAAAATTGCGGCTATTTTTAAAGAAGTAGAAAAAAATAAACACAAAGTAAGTTTTAGAACAACCGACGACCGAATTGATGTAGCTAAATTAGCCCAAAAATTAGGTGGAGGTGGACACAAAAAAGCCTCTGGATTTACCCAGGCAGGCACAGTTGAAAATATCTTAAAAAACATAGAAAAGGTATACAACCATGCTTTTTAATGGTATAATTTAAAAAATTACTAATATTACTAAATAAATCAATAAATAACTATCATCCTGAGCACACTATCATCCTGAGCACACTGTCATCCTGAGGAATCGAAGGATCTGTTACCACAACTTTAGATCCTTCGATTCCTCAGGATGACAATTTATATGTGATGACAAAAAAACTATAAAATTTAAACTTTACAAAAAATATGGAGAATAACACAACATCACAATTTTTAATACCTACAGTTATTGAAAAAACCAGCCACGGCGAACGAGCTTACGATATTTATTCTCGCTTATTAAAAGACAGGATAATTTTTATTGGCACTAGTATTGATGACAATGTAGCCAATACTGTTATTGCTCAAATGCTATTTTTAGAAAATCAAGACCCAGAATCAGATATAAAATTATATATAAATTCCCCTGGAGGAAGTGTTACTGCTGGAATGGCTATTTATGATACTATGCAATACATCAAACCAGATGTTTCTACTATCTGTGTTGGTATGGCCGCTAGCATGGGAGCAGTGATACTCGCATCTGGAGCCAAAAATAAAAGACTGGCCCTACCAAACAGTGAAATTATGATTCACCAAGTTATGGGTGGAATGGAAGGTCAAGCTAGTGATATTAAAATCAGAGCTGAGAGAATCTTGCGTATTAAAGAAAAACTAAACAAAATCTTATCAACCCATACTGGACAAAAAATAACTGATGTGGAAAAAGATACTGACCGAGATTATTTTATGAGCGCTAGTGAAGCTAAAAAATATGGTTTGATTGATCAAGTAATAAAATAAACTATCAAAATACAAAGAAAATTGGCTAATTTTAGCCAATTTTTTATTTCATCCACAAGCAACCCCTTGACAAGAGTCTCATTTTATGTTATATTTATATGTTGTTCATTCAAGAGCTTTGCGGGTCCGAGTTAAGACTTTTAAATTAAAAGCTTTAACCTGTATCCGCAAGCATGGGAGGAAGTGCTAATGGGGAGTACAGGCTAAGGCTCGTCTTTTCCATCCGTACTTCTTCTTGGATGCAGTTTATGCCCCTTGCGGGGCACTCAAAATTAAAAACCCGCCCTAATAAATTAGGGCGGGTTTTAAATTTTAAATTTTTTATTCTAAAACTTCATTCCCCTCAATCGGCCCAGCACTTTCCGTGCTTGTGCTAGATTCAGATGACTGTTCATCATTGTCACAATTATCGCCCTCGCAAACAGGGGTTAACTCCTCTACCCCTACCAAACAAATCCGAGGAAGCGGACGATAATAACTTTCAAATTCTCTTTCAATATTTTCTCCTTGCGAAGTTAAACGATGATAAGAAAAGGTAGCAACTGCTCCGACAAAAGCACTCTGACATTTTTCTGTTCCTGGTTCCAAATCAACAGTTTCTATTCTTTGTTCTTCTCCTGATGAAATCCATCTCTCAACTACAGGATGAGTAAACCAGCCTTTACGTCCGTCAGGCATGCCCCACAAGGTAAACTTTAACTCTTGTTTATCATAATCAATCTCAGTTTGTAATAATAAATAATTTTCAGTATCATTTAAAAATTTTAAATCCAAATATGGATCATACAAAGTTGCATCAGTCCCTGGATTACCATTAACTGGGTCAGCATAATAACCAACCACCAAAGAATGATTTTGCCTCTCAATTACCGGCATTGCACTATTCATAGCAGTTCTAAACATAGTCGTCCCTATCTGGCACATTCCCCCACCAACTTCTTTTTTAATTTCATTGCCTTTAATAACTTCTTCTAGTAAATATCCATTTTCCAAAGTATATGGACCAGCATATTTATTAGTAGAAAATTTTTCTCCTGGTTTTATTAAAGTTCCGTTCAAACGCTTAACCGCATTTGCAATATTTTTTATACGATTATTATGGCTATCTCTAAAAGTAGAGTAACCAAATCCAACAATATCCTGAATACCCAAATCATTAACATCTGATATTTTAATTTTTGGTTCTATTACCTCTACATTCAAAGCAACAGTTTGAGTAGTTTTATCTGGTTTATAATTTCTTTCTTTGATTGCTTTTTCTAAACTTATAAAACTTTCTTCTATATTTAATTTTAAACCAGCACTATTAGCTTGAAATTTTTTGACTTTTCCATCTTCCATTTCAAATTTAGCATCTCGCGGATTTCTATCTATCTTATAGCTCAAATCTTTTAAATACTTTTGAGTTTGATCTATATCAAGCCCAAAAACAACCAACCCATCTTCGTTTCTTTTGGCTTGTAACCAAGGGGCATAATCATCTTTTATCAAGAACCACTCATATTTAATACTTGTTTGAGGGTCAACATAATTTAAACCCATAGTCCCATAATTTAAAAATTCTTCTAAATTATCTACCAAACCACTTAAATCACTAAGTAAAATATCTGGCTCAGCTTTGGTGGGAGATATTTCAATTGGTCTAAAAGAAAGTGAAGACAAATTAGTAATTATTCTTTCTAAAATATGATCATAATCAAAATAAGTACCTGATTTTTCTGGTGTTAATTCATATTCCAAAGCATAAGGATTTTTAACTGAAACATTTGCATTTTTTGGCTCATCAATAAAATTAGACAAATAACTATCTAAAATCTCTTTAAAATCATAACTCTCTATCATAACCGGTACCTTTATCTCTTCTTTTGAAAATAATAAAAATAATGGTCTATATACATTAAAAAACCAACTACCATTACGACCTATGCCAAAAGATTTTTCTGAAAGCTCAGAACTATCTAATTTTACCAACTCCAAAGTATTTTCTTCTGAAATTAAAATAGTATTAACTCTTACCCCTTGCATTTCTCTATCTTTTAAAACATTAAAATCAATCCCTTCTTTAAACAAACGGTCGTTTAAAGTTTCTATAAAATCTTGTAATTCACCCTGGGTCATTGACCCGATATTATACTCCCCCACACTAACACCTGGATAAATTTTATTTTTATAAACTTTTGTATAAATAAAACCAGTTAATAAAAATACCAAAAACAAAATCAGCAACGCTCCAATCACAAAAACTGGTATCTTAAAATACCACTTTTCTAAAAATAACTGTATCTTGTCCTTAAACATTTTAATCATCAACAATATAAATAGGAATTTTCCTGTCTTCTTTAAATTTTGGAACCGTAATAACCAACAGACCATTTTTATATTCGGCTCTAACTAATTCTGATTTTACTTCTTTAGGTAATACGACTGTTCTGGAAAATTTACCCCAATAACATTCTTCATAAACAAAAGTACTCCCAAGATAATCCGGCATTATTCTTTCACCTTTTATGGTCAATAAATCATTCTGTAAATGAAGCTCTAAGCCAGACACTTCAGTTCCGGCCATGGGAGCCAACACAATAATTTCGTTTTCATTTTCTAAAACATCTACTGATAATTTTCCCTCTTCTTCTTGGTGCCAATTTTCTTGATTATCAAAATTAAAATCTAGATTAGCACTATCATCCCGATTATCAACTGACAATATTATTTTTTCCCTCTTTTCAAACATACATTAAAATTTAAATTTATCTGAAAATTGACCTATTAGAGGCAGGTCATGTTCTTTGCCTTGCAAAACATTAACTACTCCAATAATCCAAACTACAACCAAAAATATGGCAATAAATGGAGATAAAACCCAGCCTACAACAGGTACCATCCCAAATATTATATTAAATACCCAAGCTAAAAACAAAACCAAACCTTGTTTAGTGTGAAATTTAACAAATGGATCATCTTTTTGATCGGTTAACATTGGTATCACAAAAAGAATATAAGCCAAAAAAGCCAAGCCAATATTTTTTGTTTTATCTTCTATTTTTTTTTCTGGAACAGATTGTTTATTTTCTTTTTCCATATACTTGTTTAATTAAATTATATTTAAATTATACCATTTTTGACTAAATCAAAGCAAGGTTTAATCAGTATTGACATTTAAAATACAATATGCTAAAATACTATATTGTTCTTTTTACATAACAACTTTCTTTTTAAATATTTTATTAAGTATTTAACAAAAAAGTTGTTAATATGCAGTATAACATATCTAAGGAGGATAAGTATCATGCCTGTAGAAACTATCTTAAACGGAGTGCCTTTTAGAGTAGGTGATTATACCTATAAGCTAATGCCTCTTTGTTCAAAGGAGAATCATACAACAATGTTGGGAGAGGACATTCCTGACCGAGCTAGAAGTATTGACGCTTTTGTTGGGGAAAAACATGTCGAAAATTTGAAAAAGGAAAAAACTAGGGGTCAAATTCCTCAAGCGTTGAGAAATGCTGAGATAATTGTAATTTTTCCCGCTTGGGTAAGAAATTATAAATGGATGACAGCCATTTATTTAAAACCTAATGATCCTATCATTACAACATATCCCATGGATACGTTGTGGCGAGCCAAATACACGCGCCTATTGCAGGTCGTGGAATATCACGGCGAAAAAAAATAACATTTTTTATGTAAGGGGATAAAATTTTCTTTACTGCCCACACAATTCTAGTGCGGGCTTTTTCTTTGTATCAAGTTGACAAAATTATATTTTTAAGATAAAATAGTTGCATTCTTATAAACGGAGAGGTGCCCTCCTACGCTTACGCTTCGGAGGATAAACCTGCTTCTAAAATATATTAAAATCAAATCAGGCTTTTGCTAAAATTAAAAGCTTGTACTATGGAGAGGTGCCTGAGTGGTTGAAAGGGGCACCCTGCTAAGGTGTTAGGCTGGTAACGGCCTCGGGGGTTCGAATCCCCCCCTCTCCGCATTTTAGAATTTTCGGAAGAAAATTTTAGTCGAGGCCGAATCTCCAGACAAAAAATGTAAGAGCTAGCTCTTACATTTTTTGTTTCCTACCCTTTTGCCAATACTATCCCCCAAACATACTTAGCCCCACTATCTCTCAAAACAAAACTACATTCTTTTATAGTAGAACCACTGGTATATACATCGTCCACTAAAATTATCTTTTTATTTTGCAAACTCTCCCCCCTCCAAACAAACGCTTGTTTTAAATTTTTCTTCCTCTCCTTTTTGGTAAGTTTAGCTTGTTGTTTAGTATATTTAACCCTTTTAAAATCTATAAAATTACTTTCTAAACTAACACCTTGTTTTTGAGCTTCTAAAACTATTTTTTTGGAAATAATTTCTGACTGATTAAAACCCCTCTCTCTTTGCCGACGACCGTGCAAGGGCACAGGAATAACTAAAAAGTCGTTATCAAAATCTACATTCTTAAAATTCTCACACAATATATCCGCCACCTCCACACAATAAAAATATTTAAGATGGTAAACAAGACTAAATACCAAATCATTTTCTTTAAAATTAAATAAAGCTGTTAAACGGTTTAAACCATTAACAGCTTTATCAAATTTTATATCTTTTAAATTTAATTTCAAACCACTTTTACAATCATCACATAACCATTTTCCTTCTTGCCCACACTCAATACACTTAACTGGAAACAAAACATCTTTTACCCACTTTATACCCTCCCTCAAAAACATAACTATTCCCAGCTAAAACTAGAGATTAGCCAATCATCACCAATTTTAACAACATTAATAATAACATTTTTATTTGTTTTATTTGTTTGTCCATTTTCTTCTTTGGTTTCAATTACTCCAACACTTAAAACCGCTTCGGTTTTATCCCAACTTACAAAAGATGAACTAATAGCTTTGGTAGTAACTCCTACAAAACTAGTCGCTTCAAAGTTATCATTTATAGATACACTCAAATTTTCCCAATAATTTTCTGTTACCATACTTTCAACATCTTTTATATTCTGATACGGAAGGTCGGTTGAGTATGTAGCATATCTTTCAATAAAAATTTTGGCCAATTGTTTAGCAGCGTTTTTTTCCATTTCTTCAGTAGATGGAGTTTTAACTGTTAGGGGCTGTTCGCTTTTATCATTTAATATAGAATTTGGAATTATATTTTGCTGACCAAGTATCGGACTAGTAGTAGTGGCAGCAGGTTCTTCAATTATTTCTGTTTTATCTCTACCACTCCAAACAATAAGAAGAAGTGAAGTCGCTAATATTAACAAAACTACTACGCTAGCAATGATAAAAATACGCTTTCTAAGTGTCATCATATATTTTAATTTATTTATTATTCACCTAACATCTCGTCTTCAAATTCTTTTTTTGATTTTTCAATTTCTAAAAGTTGTTCAGGATTAGTAGTTACAATCTGATCTTCAGTATAAGAAGCAATTACTTTTACAGCCGCATGTTTATTCCCGGCAAAAAATATCCCCTCACCCACTCCACCTTCAAGTAATAAATATTTTTCACTATCAGTCAATAAAAATATTTTTTGGATCATATCAATAGATGCCTGACTCTGACGCAACAACAACTGCAAAGCTGAATTAGTTACTATGGCCTGACCATACTGCGAACGTAAAAAATCATTAACATCCTGAGTAATAGTGGTAACACCCAAATAATATTTACGGCATCTTTTTACTAGAGCAAAAATAAAACGAGCACTATCTTCATGTTGCATAAGCCACCAGGCCTCATCAATCACTAAAATTCTTTTTTTCATTTTAGATCTGACAACATTCCAAATATAATTTACAATGGTATAAATAGCCATTGGACGTAACTCATCTTCTAAATCACGCACTGAAAAAATAACTAACTGGTTTTCAACATCTACATTAGTAGGAGAATTAAACAAACCTTTAAATGTTCCTTCGGTAAATTTTTTTAATTTTAAAACTAATTCTTCTGAGCCTTCCATACCCTCTAATACTTCCTGCAAATCTTGCATAATTGGTGGATCAACTTTTGATAAATCAGCTTCAGGAACTATGTCTTTTTTAGCATAAGCCTCTATTAAGGCTCTATCCATCATAGAATCTTGAACTGTAGTTAGACCACCTAACATAATGCGAATCAAGCCCTTGGCAGTTATAACTGCTCCTCTAATAATATCTTCAGTAGTAACCGTTCCTCCGACTGGACGAGGTAAATCAAAAGGATTAATTTTACTCTCAGAAGATAGAGAGATATTGATATATGTCCCCCCAACTGCTTCTGAGAGATGTTTATATTCCATTTCTGGGTCAATCACTATTACATCTGTCCCCATCATCATAGAACGCAATATTTCAAGCTTAACAGCATAACTCTTACCAGCACCAGAAGTAGCAAAAACAGACATATTAGCATTCTGTAAAGAAAATCTATCAAACAAAATCAAACTATTATTATGTCTATTTATGCCATACAAAATACCATCATCTGATGTTAATTCAGCCGAAATAAAAGGAAAAGAAGCGGCTATAGGTGATGAATTCATATTAAATGAAATCATCAATTCATCATCCCCAAGAGGCAAAGTAGAATTAAAACCTTGCTCCGCTTGATATAAAACTTTACGAGAATTTATTAATTTTGAACCAAATAAATTTTCTATATCTTCTGAAGTATTATCTAACTCTTCTTTATCTTTGGCATAAATTGTTACATAAAAAGAAAACTGAAAAAAATGCTCTGTGCCTTGGGTTAAACTATCACGCAGACCCTCAATATCTCGCAAAGCAGTCTCTCGAATTGGATCACGCGGGGCTCCTTTTTCAGAATCAGAACTAAGCTGAGCTTGTAATGCTCCAACTTTTTTCTTTAATTGTTTTAAAATAATGGATGATTTTACTGGATAAAAAAACATTGAAACATCCATCGCTTTTGACATGTTTATAATAGGAGAACTCCAACCCACCGATATATACCTTGGATAACTCATGATAAACAAAGTACGACAATACAAATCACCTAATTGAACAAAACTTGATTCTACCCTAAAAGCCGAAGGGGAAATAAGATCTTTAATATTAATTACACCCTCACGATATATTTTTTCTTCTCCTAAAGTAATCAAATCTTCTTCTGATTTTTTTTCTATCTTTTTTTCTTCTTTTTTATATTGCCTTTGTCTTTTCTCATCAGCCGAAGTAATTGTAGTAGGTTTAAAAGCCATAAATTTATTTTTCTATTCTTATTTTATCAATACCTGGCACCGGCTCTAACAAGGCTATATCAGGATTAAATGTTGAATAATAAAGTTCTACCAAAGATTGTGTATCAAGCCTTATCACCTTAAGACCCATACTACTTAAACCAGACTCCACCATCCTAACTCTAGTATCCAAATCATGCTTTCTCTGTAAAAATCTTTTATCTTTTAAATTTATTATTTTACCAGGATTAAACAATTCACCCAACCTATTCCAAAAACTTTTCTTTTTATTAGAAAGTGGATCATATGGCACTACCACATAAAAACTTTTACTCATTATATCTCCCATATCAACTAACTCAGCTACAAAAGACCTATAATCAGCAATCTGTATTCTTAATAATTCATTATCTTGTTTTTTTTCTAATTTTGTTAATTTTTCTAAATAAGGTTTAATATTTAACTTTCGTGATTGAATAATCAACTGTAAAGGATGATCAAGTGAATTTAAAAATGAAATATACGAAGATATAATAGCGTTCTGTTCGTCTTCGTTTTTTAAAGCAAAATTAATACTAGAAACCATCAACACTGATCGCAAAGTACCGTCCTTTATTATAACTGTATCCTGCTTAATTTCATTAATCATCAGATTATGCTGAGCATTATCCATTTTTTTTCTTGTTTTTTGAGCTTTTTTATTTTTCATAATCTTCTGGTTTGTAATACCCACCAGTATTAACTGTTAAAGATAAATCTCTTAGACGATTATACGATATCTTTGGCGCTCTTTTTATTTCTTCTATTACCTCTTCGGCTACACCTTCTTTTATTAATATTTTTAATTCAGCATCTTTATAATTTTTATCCCAAATCCTCAAACTTGGTCTTTTTAAAGTTTGAATAATATTTAATAAAAAAAGATGAAAAGGCTGTCCATTTATTCTTATAAAAGCTAAAACCAAACTTGAACCACCTATTAAGCTAAGTAAAAATATAAACAAAGCTATATCAGCCAACTTAAAAGAAATAAAAACTAATAAACTACCAACTAACAAAATAATAAACTGACGCGTAGTAATCGGCCCAAAAATTTTATCTTCTACCTCAATAAATTGTGGCACCACAAATTGATCAGGCATATTATAAATTTAATTCTTTTTCCATTAATACTATATTTTCAACCTCATTTATATTTATTCCATTATTTTCCGCTAGACAATCTTTCAAATTAGCCTGTTTTGATAAGGCATTTAAAACCGAGCTCATATAATTTTTATAAAGTGGACTTTTTTTCCAAGCATTTTTAGCTTTAAAAAATAATATAATTGATTCCTCTTTTAAATTTACGAACTTTTGTTTAAAACGACCAACGCTCTCTCCAAAATCTGGCGACAAACGATGTAAATCTAATAAACTAAAATTAGCAATTTCTTCTATCGGACCATAAACTCGATCATTTTTTGTTGGCGGAGCAATATCTACCACTGTTTTTTTGGCTCTTAAAACACTACTATTATTTAACTTAAAGGGTTCGTTAGTATTTTTTTTATTAGGTTTTAAAATATCGTTAATTTTTTTTTCTTTTTCTAATTTTTGTTTTTTTGGATCAGATAAAAAAGAATTAAAAGGAGTCGAAACAGCTGGAGTATTCGCTTTATATAAAACTGGTTCATTTTCAGATTCCACCGCAGGCAAAGTAAAGTCTCTTTGTTTGTCAGTTAAATTAATTAACTCACCTGCCTGAATAGAGGTAATGCCTAAACCCCCATCCTTTATTGAACGCAGAACGGTTTCTTTGGTTTGATCTTTAGTGCGCACTTCTTTTAAATAAAGCTGTATAATACTTCTAAGTCTATTTATATAATCGTTAGAAACATTAAACGATAATCTGGCAATAATTTTATCAACTTGATTTTGTCTATCGTCGCTTAATTTACTCGCATTTTTTATTTCTAAACTATCTAATTTTTCTTCTAGGAGCGAACCAAAATCTTTAGCATTTTTAATATCATTTTTTTTGGTCTCATTTAAAACATTTTCTGTTTTATTTTTTTCTATTTTTTTTGACTCAACTTTTTCTTCAACTACCCCAGTATTAGACTCACTACTCTCGTCAATGCGGGACTTCGCTTCACTCGCTTTTTTATTTGGCACCCTTACAGCTTTTTTTTCAACTGGTTTTACCACAACTTTATTGATCGGTGGAACTACAGCCTCTTTCTTGACCGGTAAATTTTCATTATCAATTTTATTTTCTTCTAAATCATCTATTTTATCAATTGGCAACACACCTAACTCAGACAATTTTTTTCTTTCGAAACTGCCATCTTTCTTTTTTACCAAAATTGTTAGGTCGTCATTCATAATTTAGTATATATTATAATATATATTACAATATATATTTATTTTAATAAATCTTCGTTCCAAACGAACTTACCCATTTCTTCGTCAAAATAAATAAGTTCTTTTATTTTATTATCTTTACTCTCCACCCCTTTTTGTTCTAAATAATTATAAATTTCTTTTACTTTATCAAAATTATTACCAAATTTATTTTCAACCTCTTTTTTTATTTCTATATAATTAGTTATCTCTTTTTTGGTTTCTTCTATTTTTTTTAAGGATGCGTATTCTTCTGGTGTTGTTACCCCTTGCTCTACCAAACGCATATAATCAAAAATAATGTCATCAAAATCAGTGGTTCTAAGTATAAACTTTACAAAATCAATAAATTTATTAACCAGCAACGTTCGCTCTGTCGCATCTCTATCGGTAACAAGATGCTTAAACATATTATTTTCTAACCTACCCAAAAAACTAGCATCTTCAATTTCTCCTTTATTCTTTTTTCTTTCAATCTTAACAACAAAATTTTTAAAACTCATTGGTTCCTCTGAAAAAATATCAACAGGAAAATCCATACTCACAATAGAACCTTTCAAATCAAACCCAAGCTTATCTCTCTCCAAAGGGGTGGAAAATCTAATATACATATAATCCAAAAACTTACCAACAACATCGCGGTTTAGAGCAAAGGCTGTTGTTAATATTCTTGGAAAAAATATTAAAAAATCTTTTGGATCTATGTAGTTCATTTCTTTTGTTACTACTCTCACAAACCACACCCAATAAGTATTATAATATTCTTTAATTATTTTATAATCAAATTTATTATCTAAGAAAAAATTATATAATAGACTATAAAAATCACGCCTTTCACCGGGTGAATCTATAATATTCTCAACCAAAATATCCATGTCTTTTTTTTCTAAATCAGATAACGGTTTCGGAGGGAAAATAAATTTTTTTAGATTATTATTCATATTATGGTAGAACATTAATATAGGAAGTTTTTAAAGACCCAGGGGCTTTGATAGTGTCATTAATTATTCTAGCAACTTTGCCAGGTTCATCTATCCCAGCCCTAGACAAAAATGCTGAAGCTGCTTCTTCTATTTTTTGCTTACCTGTTGCAGAGGTAGTGGCATCATATTGAGTAGCCCAACCAGCAAAAATATGATCCAAAGTGTCTGCTACCACATTACTACCAACTTGAAACTTAGAACCAGCTTTATCCCAAGAAGAATGTTCGGCTTGGCCACCAGTTATGCCATATATTTGTTTATTTGCCAAAGCATTTATACTATTTGATGTAGCGCTAGCAAAAAATGTTTCTATTTTTTTATCCATCCCCGGTAAAGAATACCCTTCGGACACCGACTTACTAACACCATTAAGATTAGCTGTTTTAGTTTTACCAGATATATAAGCCATACCATCAATATCTGATAATTTACTAGTAGACATCAAATATTCCATCTTACCCGCTCTAATCTGAGCACCAGTCCTGGATTCGCCAGTGGACATAGATTTGCTCGTTCCTGTATTACCCGCTCCTGCCAAATTAGAAAAGCCTATTTTTTTAGCACCATTTTGGTCTCTCACAACAGATAACTGATGATTTTCTTGTAATTTACCATTTTGAGACGCATCCAAATTCTTTGCTCTGAGCAACCCCCTCAACAGAGCCCCTTCTTTTTCTCTCATAATAACACGAGCATCTTCTTGAAGTTTTTGCAATTCTTCTACTTTGTGTTCACCTGTACTAGTATCAACTACATCATTCGCACTAGCACCTGTTAAAAATGCTATATCTCTAATATGGTTATTATCAGCATCTGATAATTCAATATCTCCAAAACTACTATCCAAATCTTCTAAAATCACATTTAAAAACTCGCCATCTCCACTCTTGTACATACTGGCCAATGCTTTGGCCATAGTTTGCACACTATTTTTTAATATTTTAGCATCTCCAGAATCCAAATCCTTGCCTTGTGCTTTTAATGCTTTTTGTTTTACTCTTAAAGCAGCTGTTTGATTATAAGAATCTTTTATCATGTCCACTTTTTCGTCATACTCCATCATATCCATATTTGCTACATCAGACTGATATTGTGCATCTTCAAATTTTATTAACCTATTTCCCATCTTACCTTCTTTGGCACGCAACATATCATCTACAGTCGCTGTACTTTGTTCTAGCAATCTTCCTGCCTTACCTGTTTTTTGAGCAGCTTTACCTAATGCTAAATAAGAACTATACAAAGGAACGCCACTTTCTTCAATGCTTTTTTCATACAAATCCCCTCTTTCTGAATCTTGCAAATCACCAGCTTCTACTATTGCTTTTTGTTTCTTATCAGCTTTACTCAAACCAGTATCAGCGGTATCTAATTCTAACAACTTTTTTTTCGCCTTTATATTAAATTCAGCTTCTTTTTTATATGCTCTCTGATCTGCAGCACTTATTGTTCTCCAAGCAAGACCGTCTTTAAGAGCTAAGTCTGTTGCCACAGCCGTATGCCTAGGATCTAACGCAAGCTTCGCATCTTTTCTCGCTTGTTTCCTGTGATTATCTTGCTCCTCCTGCGGTCGCAATATAAAATCGGGAACACTAAGCCCAGCTAATGCTGCCGCGTCAGCAGTTATTTTTCCTTCTTCAATATCATTAGAGGCTTCTGACAATGCCTCTAATTTTTTATCGTCATCTAAAAGTCCCCACGCTCCAGTACCACCCGCTACTCTCATTGCTTCGGTTACTACATTCGTCGCCTCTCCTGTTTCAGCAGTACTTAACACAACACCATCTTTGTTAACTTTATCCATCTTACCCGCTCTTGCTTTATCGATATTTATTTGCAAAGCTACTTTTATTTCTGCTTCTTCTTTATTTGTCATTTCTATTTCTCGATCACCAACATAGCTGTCTACTTCAGAGCTAGCATCTCTTTCTGATATTTTCTTACTTACAATACTATCTCCAAGAAATTTGGTACTATCACCAGCTGCCCAATAAGTTGCTGTCTTACCATCTGCCGCTTTGGTTGCTTCTTGATTAGCCAAACCTTCGTCTAGCTTGGCTAACTGACCTTTTCTTTTTAACCCTCGTGCACCCAAAGTTTCATTCCAAACACCCTGCGCCCTCTTACCCGCCATTTTGGCATGGTCAACAAAAGGAGAAGCAAAATATTTACCAGTCGCTTTAGTTGCATCTTTTGCCAACTTAACACCCCCATCTCTCATACCTTTGCCAGCCCACATAGCAGCACTAGCACCAGTACCAAGCATCACTGCTTTTTTACTAGCGTCAACGGCTTTACTCATAACACTACCGCCCATAACTCCCAGTTCATTGGTAACTTTAAGGCCAACCACTAGCATCCCAATCGCTATCAAAAAATTAGCCAACTTATCCCAAGTCATAATTTCACCCACGCCTAAATTATTTAAATAAGTAACTTCCTCATCATCTGTGGTAGTTAAATTGAATCTGGTATCACTATTACCCCTAACATGATCGTGGATATTCCCAGCTCCAGCTGTAACAAAAGACAGCCATACAAAAAATATTATAACCGGCCCTACCATTACATGATTACCAAATTCACTCCACCAACGTTGAGAATATTTTTGACTTTGAGGCAAGACACTTGTCACAAAAGCAATTGGGGATAAAATTATTAAAACCCATAAAACAACCATACGAATCAAAAGCATCACCAAATATGCACCCAGTACAAATGCCATCATGCTTGTTAAAAATACTGCAAAAATAGAAGCAATCAAAATCGGCATCTGTGCATCTGCCAATATATCAGCGCTTTTGTTTAAACTTAAAATTTGATCCAGACCAAACATGTTAATAAGATTGCCACCAGCTGTCGCCGCTACTCCGTTAACAAAGGTAATCATAAACACTTGAGCAAAATCAATAAATACTCCACAAATTATTCTACTAAAGTTAACAAGTATTGCAGCCATAACAAACTTAACCATCATTTTTTTCCATTCATATTGTTCCACACCCAAGATTGTGCCAAAAGCAATAATAAGCAAAATCAAAACAAAAAACATATTAACCACATCTCTAACCATTACCCAACCAACCGTCACCGCTTCTCCATCTAAATATCCATTATA
>CAZUWJ010000003.1:0-16383 GCA_964624315.1 uncultured Gammaproteobacteria bacterium | reverse complement strand
TCAGCCACACAACCCTCGCCATCACCAAAGTGACTAGGATTATCACACGTTGGTTTATAGTTAGGGAAAGAACCTTTCATAGTTATTAAATCAACATCGATATCGTTGGCAATATGAGTATTAAATAATACTCTTTTTATAGGCATCTGATTTGAAACAGCTGTCATGTAAAATCGAAAGACCACCTCTTCAGACGAACTCAAAACAACATCTTGGCTATTTTTACCATTAATAGAGAAAGTTTTAGTCTCGCCCACACAATATTGCTCGCCATTACTACAATGATCATCAACTGCATCTATTGATGGAGAAAACTTTGGATAGTTTGGATCAGTAAAAATAGCAGAAGAAATATCATAAGCAAGTTGCTCTCCCAGCACAAAACTCGCAGGTGCCGGGTTAGCAGCTACTTTTTCTACCCATTCACCACTGCTATCACTCCATTCCCAAACACCGTAAATTTTAGCAAACATTTTAGCAAGAAAATCACAATTAGCATCGTAAGTTGTTCTGAATGTTCTTCCCGCTCCATCATAACAGCCCCAATCTAAAACAGGTTCACCTCGGTTACCATATCTAAAATTCACCAAAGGCACACCCCCTGTGTATTTATCAAAACCCGAAAGAGGTCTATTAGAAAGGTTATCATACCACCAGTTAGTCCTATCTGAATCTAAATAGTTAAAAGGATCAACCCACATCTTACCACTAGTAGTAGGGCTAAAAGAAGATGCTACCAAGCCATAATCTAAATAGATATTATCCTTAACCCTCTTGGGTATTATATCTGGAGGAGACCCCGTATATTCTTTTGTAAATAAATTATGACTGTCCTCTATCAAATTAGCGGCATACGGCTTACCGCCTTCTACTCCATCCCAAACCTTGGCCACCACTTTACATGGACCATTAGTGGTGTAGAGTATAAAAAATAAATTTATTTCTGCATCTCCACCACTATGATCTATCATGGCTAGATGAAAACCATGCAATTTATCTTCGTCGTCAAACAATATTCTTATACCCAAACCCTGCTCCTTCTGACCAACCCACCTATAAATACGTTCATCATTTAAAGATTCATAAGGATTAATTATCCCAGCCTCTATGCGATTATACCCATTCAAATTTGTCCCAAAAAAATCAGTTTTTTCGAGTTCAACATTTTTATCATACCCCAACCAAGTCCAAGCAGAAAAATCTTTAGCACCTATTGGTAAATCATCATCTACACTAAAATCACTAACATAAGTTGTAATAGGGTTGTCATCTTTTTCATACATTGGTTCTTCTAATTCTAATCTCTGTCTATCAAAAACCAATAACCCTGGTGTTAAGCTCGGAAAATTACCAGAATCATCCATATAAACTTCTATTCTTTCTATATCATCTTTATAAATTGTTTCTTTTAATGGTTTTGGCTCTTTCGCTTCATACGTTCCACCACTAACTTCAGAAGCCTGCATTAACGGAACAAAGTTTACAACCTGGTCATATTCATTATGTGCTTTTAGCGTATACCAATATTTTTTATTTAAAATATCAGGAATGCCAGTAAGAGTACCAGTTGTATGCCTATAGCCAGCATCATACAACATTACCCCATTAACATAATCTCTTTTTTTTGGTTCAACCATAAAGGACCCTTCTGGAGAGGACTTAGTTAAATTATACCTCTGGTCATCAGCAAAAAAATTTGGGAAAACATACCTGCCCCAATCAGCACAACCCTCACTATCGTCACATTCAAAATCATCTCGGTATTTCTTACCTTCGCCAGCTGAAAACCATTTTATTTCCGTATAAGGAAAGGGAAGGCTATTATCAAAAATATAATCATCCAACAAAGGCGCTTCATTATATAAACAAATATATCTATCTTGATTATCATTTGGCAAAACATATTCCGAAATTACATTTGTTCCTTCTAAATATATATCTCCCGACCCTTTTGGCTGGTCAACTGGAAGCCAAGTCATACAGGCGTTATTAGTTGTATTATTTATTTCAAAACGACCATCTTGTTCCATACAAATACCACTCACACCTCTATGTATTTCTTTTTTAGTTATAGGTACACAAGCACAAGGATGGTCCTCTGTCAACTCTTTTCTGATACAACAGTCTTCATCACTTTCGCAACCTTTTCCTTTTTTAACACCGTAATTACAAACATAACTACCATCATCATCTCCGTCCAAAGACCAGTAAGCTTCAACCCCTCCTTCATCTCCATATACCCCCTTAACATAAGAACAATCATCTATAGTTGTGCTAACATTAGAAAATAACTTAGAATTAGCAAAGCCAGCAGAATATTCAAAAATATTAAACATATCTATATACGGATCACTCTGTAAAACATTACGCAAATACGGACTAGTTTCTTCAGGGTAAGATCGACATGTTTGTAAAACTTTTAATTCTTCAGTTGATTTTTGAGAATAATTTCTTACAAATTCTGTTAAAATTTGTGTACTAGTTATATTTTCTGGACTAGGTAAACTGTTAGCTTGTAACTGTTGGGTAAAATCAAGATCAAAAATAGTATAACCAGAATAATCAAACCCATTCCAAGAAATATCTCTTTCTTTATAATCACTAATACTAAAACTACCATCATCTCTATTTAAAACTCTGTAAGTATTATCATTAGCACACCCTAACATACTATTGTTAGATTCATTACAAGAGCCCAAACTATAGCACCTTTTAACTGGCTGACCAGTATTATCATCTTCATCCATGCGAGCAACATTACAATATAGCCATTCAGCACATTCTCTATCTTTTATCGCGCTCACTATAATATTAGCATCATTATTATTACTATTAGCTGGCTTAACTAAATTATATTCATTTTCCGCACTATCTTGATAAGTACTTGTAGTATTATACATTTTTGTTGGGTTATCTGTTTTGTCCAACAAAATACAACCATAATTAATACTAACTTTACCTTCGCAATCTTCCCCTACATCTACTGACTGTTCCAAGAAATAATATTCTTCAGGGTTATCATAAGAATCCGAATCATTATGATCTAAATATTTTGTACAGCCACTTTCTGAAGCCGGACATTCACCTACTAAATTATCATAATCAACTGAACCAGAAGGCAATATACCATAGCTACCATCTTTTGAAATATAATTAGAATAACAAGGTATAGTTCCCTTTTTAATACACATATCATTAAAACCACACTCAGCATTACTAGTACATTTTAAACTAGGAGTGCTACTACACACCCCTACCCCTTGCCTAAACCAACCTGTTCGTGAACCATATTGAGTTGTAATATTTGTTTTATATTCACATATTCCAGCCTGCATTAAGGCAGGATCTTTAAAATAATTATTCCCATCACCACTTGTATACTCATCACAGCCAGACCCTAAATAATTACATAACAAATTTTTTGCTTCATACAAATCAGGATTATTTTTAATAAACACACCCTCAAACACATTAGCAACATTTAAACCAACACCCTGTAAACCAACTTCCATACAGCCTTTATTTTGAGCACTACAATATGCATTTTCATTTACCACCAAATATATTGGCGTACTAGTTGTATTATCAGCTGGAATATAGTAAGCATTATCTAAATTACCACCAACACCTTCTATCGAAGCCCTACCATGTCCAAAAATATTTACAAAACATTCATTTTCACCTTTTTGAATAATACATTTATATTCATCAACACCAATCTCAATAGAACGATTATCTATCTGATTAATATTACCATTTGTTCTTTCTAAAGAAACATTATAAAACCTCTCCACATCTTCTCCCTTAATATTCCCAGAGCTGTCTGCTGTTGCTTCTATTGTATTATAAGTATCAACCAAGGCCGTGCACCCAACGGCTTCTTCGCGACATAAATAACTAAAATTATTTAAATAATAATCCTTATCATTAATATCAGAATAAGCAGCGCATCCCAAAGCTTCTCCTGGCAAATTATCATTTAGATTAGAATCACAAACTTCTGGAACAGACAAAGTATTTTTTACTAAGTACAAATACTCACTCACTTCTACCAAGCTAACATTATCTAGATATATAACATCGCCTGTATCACTAAAATAAAACTCAATTGTTGAAGTGGTTAAATCATCAATTACAAATTTGTTTAAATTAAATTTATACTCTCTCCAATTATCTGTTAAAACTAAATTCCCTATTTGGTTATCTGTTTGATATGTTTTACCTGCTAAATAAATATCAGCCTCTCCAATGCCTTTGGCCCAAAAAGTCAAACTATAATTACCCTCTAATTCAAATTTTTCTTCAGCTATATTTTTACTTAAAATATTATGACTACTGGCTCTATAATATAAAGAATGACCGTTCATTTGAGTAGATTCATTAGAAAGACTAATATTATCCTGCGCAGACCAGCCAGACAAAGCCACGGTTGTTGAAGAATTTTCAAAATCATCTGATACTAACTCTCTAACATTATTGCCAGCGTTACCTTTATAAGCAGTACAGCTTTCTACCTCGGCCGAACAAGCAGAACTTACACCAGCGCTATTTCCTACCCCACCTGGCAAACCATTATAAATACAGAAGCCATCTTTATATTCACCATTTTGGTAACAGAGTTGACAACTACTCCCATCCCAAAAACCAAATTTATTTATACAATCAGCTTGATCTGTTATGACAGCTTCTACATATAACTCCGGAATATTCTTACGATACCCTGTACATTCGTCAGATACAGCAATTGTCTTAGACAATAAACGATAATAAACATTAGCTTCATCATCGTTAAATTGACGACAGTCAGAACTCAATTCAGAATTCCAATCCGGGTGTGTTAAACCTTTCCAATAAACACCTTCATTACAGGCTTCATTATAATCATCTAGTTCAACTAGAGTTTTATAAAAATATTTTGGTGCACCAACCTTGCCTGTCTCTCCCATCAAATCCTGTTCTAACAAATAAACTTTTAACTGATAACCAGTCGAAGAATTTTCATAAGTAATATATTTTTTTTGTTTAGTCTGGTCAGGCAAAATACATGGACGCAAATAAGAATAATATTCAATATTCTCAATCTGACCAACGGTTGTGCTTAAATTTGTAAAACTAGAACATCCTTCTTCTGCCACTGAACAAGTTTCAGCAGTGGAAGGAATGATATAAGCCAAATCCTGCCCACTAGAATAATTATTAGGCATTTCACGGTAAGAATTATAACCCACGCAAGTTGCATCACACTGATCATTCCAAGTAATCTGATCATTTTCAATAACCGCTGGATTAAATTTGGCGGGGATATCTTCGCCTAAATATGTAAGAGGACTAAACATGTTACACCCTTCTTCTTCTGGTATACAAATACCAGCATAATTTTCACACTCCTCATTATAATTTATTCTAACCAAATCTGACTTTGTTACTGGCCAATCACCATCCAGAGTCGCTGGACCAGAGTCATAACACCCTAAATAATTAGGAGCTTTATTAAGATACAAATATACTGGATCTTCAGTATCCTCTATATTCAAAAACTTCTCATCAAACACCACTTTAAAAGCCGAACAGCCATCATCAGAAGAACTACATTCTTCTACATTTTTATTTAAATAAATAGTACTAGTAATTCCATTTGCCCAATCACCGTCCCTATTGCGATCAATATCATATCCGCGACAACCAATATTTTCACTATCACAATACTTAGAATCTAAAGTTTTATAAAGATAAGAAAAGGTATTTTTATTAGTGGTATTAGTATAAGTTTGACAACTATCATTTTGAGGTTCACATCTATCAAAATCAAAAGACCAAATATTTTTTTCTCTGGTACAATACCCGTAATTACTACAATCTCCACTAGAATCAACACCAACACAACTTTGCAAATCAACACATTCTTGCATTCTAACACCTAAATCATTACCGTAAAGCAAAGATGTATAACCATAATTATTGCACTTTGAATCTGGTAATTTTATTACCCAATTCGGATCAAGTAAATGATAATAACGAGTACCAACTTGATCAAAACCAGCCAAAACATCATCTAAAGAAACAGGGTCGTCGTCAGGAGATAATAAAGCTGCCAACTCAAATCCAAGTGGCACAATACGAGCTTGACGCATCTTTTTTAAATTATAATAACAATAACCAATTTCATAGCAATTTGGAGATTTAGATTCATCACTTGTTGGTGAAAATAATTTTTTTGTACCATCTAAATAATCTTCATTTACCGCTTGACCTATTGTCATGGGATCGCCGCTATCAGCAAGGCCAACCAACTGAGACCAATCATCATCAGCCACACAATTTTCTTGACCCCTACTATTCATAGATGAATTGCTACTATCACAAAGCTTAAAATTAGCCATCAAAGTACTATTGTATTTATACATTGTTTTAGTTATTGGCGTTATTAAATAACGGAAGTACTCTCTAGCTTCTTTTTTACCCACATTAGTTAAACCTGCTCCTGAATAACCAGTATCCAAGGCGCTACCACCGCCATCAGCCAAAAAGTCATAACCAAACAATTGACCTTTCATTAAATTTTTAAACACTTGAGAGATAAAAGTGTTGAAAAATACTGCTCCGCCAAATTGGATTAAAGAACCGTCCCCCGTAGAAAACATAGCGTCCATTCTTTGCGATTGGGCTGCTGATTGTTCGACCGGAGACATTTTTTTAAAATTTTGTAAATTAGTTTGAGCTGGACTTTTAATATCTCCAGCGATCATATTAGTTAAAGGTTTAGCCCCTTGACCCTCTTCTCTTTCCTTTGTCTTGCCTTCAACAGCTTCAGTTGATAATTTATCTACTTTTATATCAGCTTCCATGGCAAAACCAAAATCTGACTGACCTGGTTTAAAAGCTACATTAAAATTCTCAGCTTGATCTTTATAATATTGACTGCTTGGATCACCCATTTGTTTCCAATTTTTTTTGAACGAACTAAAAGTACATTTTGGCTTAGCTGGCGCTCCATATTTACTCTTTAAACCCAGTCTAATAGTCAAATCTACCCCCAGATCAGGTGGCTTACAAAGATTTAAGCCAAAAGGTTTGCCTAATTGATCGATAAGTTCACCAGCTGCATTATCTCCCACCTCTTCTATATAACTTTTAAATCCTTTGTTAAATGCCATGGCCCCCTGTCCTTTACCACCTGATGCAGCATACATCGCTAAATCATAAGAAATCTTTTGAACAAAATTACTAGCAACAGTTATCATTGCCTGAGTAATAGCCACATTTATTTTTTCTTTTAAATTTTCTGTAATTTTCTCAACTTTTTTAACAATCTTAGCTGCAAGTCTATCAGCCTGAGCTATTGTATCAAGCACGGGTATACCTGTAGCATAAACGGGTTTAACAAAAGACAAGCTACCAAAAATACTAGTAAATAAAAATACTCCCACAAGTAAGCTCATTGAAACTTTTTTAAATTTATTCATAAACTTCAGAGGTTAAATTTGAATCTGTAATACTTTGATTTGCATCAAGGCTCTCAAGAAACATTTGTTCTAATTGCTCATCTGTAAACTGATCTAAAATATCTGATTCAATTCCAACATTTTTTAATTCTTCTCTAATATTTATACCAGCTGATTCCAAATCGAGATTAAGCATGCTAGCTGACCGATCATTTTCTATATTATAATTTTCAATATCATCACCAATAAAACCAGAACCAGGGTCAGCAATAACCCCTCCAGCGGTAAAATCCATAGTAGAAGTAGATTTATAAAAATCACTCCCATCCTCATAACAATCTCCGCCTTCGGCACATAAAGGATTCGTGCCCCCAGATACTTCTGTACCATCATTTATTCCATCTGAATCAGAATCTTCTAAATAAGGAGAAGTGGTATAAACATACAGCTCATCAAAGTCAGACAAACCATCAAAGTCAGTATCTCGGTAATGTAAGGTTTCTATAGTTAGTACTTGATTCTTGATCACACCCGGTACCTCAGAGGATAAACTAAGGGGACCAAACATATTATTTCTAATTTGCAAAAATCCAAACACTATAATAAGTATAGCAAAAATAGAAAGTAAAACAAAACCTACTTTCTGCTCTTTTTTTAGCTGTTTGAAACTGCCTTTTTTTAACATAAATTTTATGCTGATATTATACCACATATAAAATAAATAAAAAAACAAAGCTAGCAACTGCTTTGTGGATAAATAAAATAAATCAAAATACTATTTAAATCTTTCTTGCTATTTCTTCCCATTGTCCTACACTCAATTCTTGTGCTCTAATATTTTTATCCAATTTTAAACTGTCAAAAATAACTTCTACATTTTTAAAACTCTTTAGATTATTAATCAATTTCTTTCTTTTATTGGCAAACCCCTGTTTAACAACTTTAAAAAATATCTGATCAAAATTTTTATTATTTCTTTTAGCTATATTATCAATTAAAATTACAGCTGATCTTACTTTTGGCTCTGGCCAAAAATTAGTAGACGGAACTTTATAAATTAATTTAGGGTCACCATAATATTGAACAGACACCGCTAAAATTGACATGCTTCCTGGCTTCGCACAAATCCTTTCTGCCACTTCTCTTTGAACCATCAAAAGCATCTTCTCAGGCTGTCTGTCGCTTTCCAAAAATTTTCTAATTATTTTAGAAGTAATTTGAAAGGGTAAATTAGCAACAACTTTATATTTATTTGGTAATTTATAATTATCAAAAGTTTTTAAAATATCACCAAAAATTATCTCAACATTTTTTGGTTTATATTCACTCCAATACCCCTCTAATCTTTTTTCAATCTCAAAAGATAAAATTTTTTTAACTTTACCTGCCAAAGCAAAAGTTAAGGGACCAAAACCTGGCCCAACTTCTATTACAAAATCTTTTTTATTAATATTCCCAACTTCTAACATTTTTCCAATTGGTTTTGGAGTTATCAAAAAATTCTGTCCATACTTTTTGGAAGGTATCAACTTGCGTTCATCGCACAATTCTTTAAGATTTCTAATATTATATAAATCTATCATAAATTTTAATTTACTATACGTAATAACTCGTCTGACATAATTTTATTATACGACAACCGTTTCTTTTGAAACGCGTTTTGGCGAATAATAAAATTATGTCTGACGAGTTATGTAATTTTATTTAATCCCCCTACCATCATACGCATTCCTAGCATTCCACAAAATCCAACCGTCAGCCCCGGCATCATCCGATGCTTTGATCTGCGCCCTAACCATATCACCATCATAAATTGCTCCCATATTAAAATACTGTATCCAAGTTCTTAATTTCCCTTTCTGTCCTTCCGCCTTTTTTACTCCAGACAACATTGCATTGTAAACCACTTCATAAGGATGCTCAGCCGGATTATCAAAACCTAAATAACCACTTGGATAATGAGAGGGATAAACCATTGGATAAACATAATCAAAATATTTAAGCGCGTCTTCCAATCGTTGACCAATCATCATATCATCTTCTCCGCTCTTCTCTGTGGTTAATCCAAACAAATCAGCCGATGTATAAGAATTCATATTTTTCATTCGCTGTTCCAAATACGCAAAGAATTCCCCTATTACTTGATATCTTTTTTTATCTCCATAAGTATACTGGATATCAGATATATTACCATCGGTTGGAAAACGAATATAATCGAAATTAATTTCATCAAACCCAGCCTTGGACACTTCTTGAGCAATGTCTAATACATATTTCCACACTTCTGCACTATTAGCATCCACCCAAGCCAAATTATTTTTATCTCTCCATAACAAATCTAAACTTGAAGTTGCGCCAACGGCCACCGCTCTTTTTGATTTAACAGACCACTCTGGTATAGTCTCTGCCAAAATCGGGTCTTGAAAAACACTAATCCTCGCAATCGTATAAATATTATTGTCTTTTAATTTTTTAGCCAACGCTGACAAATCTCTGATTCTGACATCTTTTAAATTATTTTGGTTAACAAAATCTAAATTTGAATCATATAAAACATAACCAGAATAATCTTTTACATCTATTACCACAGCGTTTAATTCTGTATTTTTAACTAAATTTATTATTTCATTTATTTTATTTGAGCTCCCAGCTGAATAAGCGGTCAAATATAACCCTTTTACTTTTATCGGCTTTACCTTGCCCTGAACTTTCTGAAAAGTTATCTGGCTAAAATCAGATATGCTAGC
The DNA here is from genome assembly GCA_964624315.1 of uncultured Gammaproteobacteria bacterium. Classification (GTDB taxonomy): domain Bacteria; phylum Patescibacteriota; class Patescibacteriia; order Magasanikbacterales; family GWA2-37-8; genus CAZUWJ01. The sequence continues at coordinate 6,194 of CAZUWJ010000003.1, read as the reverse complement.
TTGTGAATCATAGCAAGAGTTAGTAGCCAAACTTTGTGAATAAATAAATACTGAAGAAAAAAGTAAAACAAAAAGAAGCACGATCCACCTGACTGATTCTACTTTAATATTTAATTTTTTTGTAAAAATATTCATAAACACGCTCTCTACGTTATCCGTACGGTTAATCGTACGATTAACCGTACGGATAACCCTTCTTTAAATATTTTTTAAATCTATTTTTAAACTACCCTGACGCAAAACTGTTAATTTTTCATCTTTAATTTTAATTATAGTTGTTGAAGGTACTACTTGTAGATTGCCCCCGTCAACCAAAACAACATCTTCCTTATCAAAAACTTTTTTTATTTCTTCAAATTTATATATATTTCCCTCTCCAGCTATATTAGCTGAAGTTGCCACTAGCGGATAATCTAAATTATGACATATTTCTTTTAAAAAATCATCCTCACCCACTCGCAAAGCCAGAGTATTATCTTCCCCTGCTACGCCTACAGATAAATTATTATTCAAACACGAATCACTCACCACAGTCAAAGATCCAGGCCAATATCTTTGTGAAATTTTTTCTAGAACACCTGACCATTTTAAATATTTTTTAGCTTCTTTAATACTATCCACTACGACTAATAAAGATTTGCTGTTACTTCTTTTTTTAATTTTAAAAATTTTATCAACAGATTCCTGATTGGTCGCGTCACACCCTAAACCATAAGAAGTTTCAGTTGGAAAAACCAAAACTTTACCTTTTTTAACGGCGCTTACTATCTCATTTATATTTTCTTTATTTAGTATTTTCATAATATATTTAGTTTCTAATAAATTTAAATTGAGAAAAACATTTATTTTTAAAACAACAACTGTCTGAGCCTCTTTAATTTTAAATTGAACAAAGGCGAGTTTTGTTTTTTAAAAATAAAAGTTTTTAAAATTTAAATTATCAAAACTTAAAATTAAAAATTATTCTTTTATCCGTTTCAGATATGCTATCATAAAATCATCCAAATCACCGTCTAGAACTTTATCCGGTTCACTGGTTTCATAATCTGTCCGATGGTCTTTTACCATTTTATAGGGATGCAGAACATAACTTCGAATCTGATTTCCCCATTCAGCCGACTTATATTCTCCGCGTAATTCCTGCTTTTCTTTTTGTAATCTTTCTTCTTCTAATTTTAATAATTTACTCTTTAAAACTTTTAAAGCTGTTTCTTTATTTTGTGTTTGAGATCTCTCATTTTGGCAAGAAACAGTTATGCCAGTTGGATTATGCACAATTCTCACAGCAGAATAAGCAGTATTTACACTTTGACCACCTGCCCCAGAAGAATTAAAAGTATCTATCCTCAAATCTTCTGGTTTTATCTCAACATCAATTTCATTGTCAATTTCTGGTACAACCTCAATCAAAGCAAAGGAAGTATGGCGCATCTTTTCCGCATCAAAAGGTGAAATTCTAACTAATCTATGAGTGCCGTGCTCACTTTTTAAATAACCATAAGCATATTTGCCTTTTACTTCTAGCATTACTGATTTTATACCCGCCTCTTGGCCTTTTGATTCATCGATTATCTTTGTTTGCCAACCACGCGACTCGCAAAATCTCAAAATCATCCGAAGCAACATCTCTGCCCAATCCTGGGAATCAGTTCCTCCACTACCAGAATGTATAGCCACAATAGCATTATTTTTATCATAAGGACCATCAAACAAAAGAAAAAATTCATAATCATCAAAATCTTTTTGTAATTTCTCAAAATCTTTTTGTAAATCTTTTTTTTCTTTTCCAGTTTTAACCATTTTCAAAAGCTCTAATAAATCGCCCGCCCTATCAGAAAGCAAATCCCATTTTTCAACTTCTTCTTTTATATCTTGATAATCTTTAGAAATAGCAGTAGCACTTTCTTGGTTTTCCCAAAAACCTTCTTCATTCATTTGCTCACCTAATTTTTCCATTTTTAATTTAAGCTTCTCAATCTTTAGTAGCTTTTTGGTATCTTCAATTTTTTGTTTTAAATTTTGTAATTCATCTTTCATAAAATAAATTCAAATGACCATCTTAAAAAACTTTGACTATCCCTAAACTAACCAAACTAACTACTACCCCAGCGATAACAATCCCGCCATAAATAAACGGCCAAGATTTTTTAAAAGGAATACCAAACACAAAAGCAGCCACCGCTCCAGTAAAAGCCCCAGTCATTGGCAAAGGAATAGCTACAAATAACAATAAAGCTGGCAATCCCCACTTTTGATAATCTTTGGCAAATTTTTCTTGAGCACGATATAAATACCTTATCCAAGCCTTGCTAAAAAAGCCTGATTTTTTAGTAATCCACTTATGAAACGGAGTGGCAAAAAGTAAAATAATAGTTGGCGGAAGAGCGTTACCTAATACAGACCAAACTAAAGCAGTGGCCGGATTTAAATGAAAACTAAAAATAGCCATAGGCAAAGCCAGGCGTAACTCAGTAAAAGGCAACATTGATAAAAAAAATGTCGCAAGTTCTGGCGGAAATTGAGAAAAATATAAAATAATACTGTTTAACATAGAAATATTTTACCGCAAAACAAGTATAAAAGCAATTAAAAAAAGCCCCCGCTATTAGTAAGGACTTTTTTTAATTTTAAAGCATTGATGAAATATCTTTAAATTTTTGCTCTTCTTTTCCGCAAAAAAATCCTGCCGTTTCTGAACCTTCATCTGTTATTTTTTTAATTTCAATTTTTAACCTTTCCCACTCTTCTTTTTCTCTACTCAATTCTCCGTTTAAATCTTCTAACTCTAAATTTTTATTATCTAACTGCTCCATACGAAAATTACCTCGATCTGTTTCTTCTTTTAATCTTGAAGACAGTCCCACAGATTCATACTTCTTACTATTTATTTCTGTTCTTAACAACTCAACTTGCTTATTTAATTCTTGGTACTGATGTCTATATAGACCTAAATCATGTTCTTGTTTAAATAAAAACTCTATTATCTCTTGTATTTTATTTTTTCTTTCTTCTTCTGGTAATTCACCCAAATCTTTCACCAACTCAACCATGCTATTAACCTGCTCACCTGAGGTCAATCTGGCTTCTTCTTCTGCACCTGTAATTTTTATTTCTTTTTTAATATCTTCACCCATATAATTAATTTAAATATTATACTACTAATCGTATCACACATTAAATATATGTCAAACAAATTAAAACCCCCGCTTACTAAGCAAGGGTTTCAAAATTTTATAACTTATTTTTCTACATCATTCCGCCCATTCCACCCATACCCGGCATTCCTCCACCCATACCAGCAGGCACATCATCATCCTTATCTGGTAAATCTGTTATAACAACTTCTGTTGTCAAAAGCATACCAGCAATAGAAGCTGCGTTTTGTAAAGCACTACGAGTGACTTTGGTTGGATCAATCACGCCAGCTAACACCAAATCTTCATATTTGTCAGTAGCAGCATTATACCCCATTGAACCGGTTAATTTCTTAACTTCTTCGGCCACAACAGATCCATCAACTCCAGCATTCTCAGCAATTTGTCTAACGGGTTCTTCCAGAGCTCTTTTTAAAATTTTAACAGCAACTTTTTGTTCATCTTCTAATTCTAAACTATCCAAAATGGACATTGCTCTTAATAGAGCCACTCCACCACCTGGAACAACACCCTCTTCTATGGCTGCTTTGGTAGCCCCAACTGCATCTTCTATTCTGTGTTTCAATTCTTTCATTTCAGTTTCAGTAGCTGCCCCAACTTTTATCACCGCTACTCCACCTGATAATTTTGCTAAACGTTCTTGTAATTTTTCTTTATCAAATTCACTGTCACTACTTTCAATTTCTTTTCTAAGACGATTTACTCTTTCATCAATTTGTTTTTGCTCACCTTTACCTTCAACAATAGTAGTATATTCTTTGGTGGCCAAAACTTTATGAGCCCGACCCAAATCATCCATAACAACATTTTCTAATTTCAAACCAACTTCTTCGGTAATTAATTTACCGCCAGTCAAAACTGCAATATCTTGCAACATTTCTTTTCTTCTATCCCCAAAACCAGGTGCCTTTATTGCCAATACATTAAAGGTCCCGCGTAATTTATTTAATACAAAAGTAGTCAAAGCTTCACCTTCTACATCTTCGGCAATAATAACTATGTCTTTTTTACCGCTTTGAGCTAATTTCTCTAAAAGAGGTAAAACTTCTTGCACAGAAGATATTTTTTTATCAGTTATTAAAATATGAGCATCTTGAAATTCAGCTTCCATACGCTCAGCATTTGTTACCATATAAGGAGAAACATACCCCTTATCAAACAACATCCCTTTTACAACTTCTATATCCATACCAAAACTTTGAGATTCTTCCACTGTTATAACGCCATCTTTACCAACCTCTTTCATGGCATCAGAAATTTTTTGCCCTATCTCTTTGTCGTTGGCAGAAATAGAAGCTACATTAGCTATCTCATCATCAGATACTGGTTTAGAAATATTTGTTTGTAATTCTTTTATCAAAGCTTCAACACATTTATCAATGCCACGCTTCAAAGCTACTGGATTTGCACCAGCAGTTACATTTTTTACACCTTCTTTGGCAATTGCTTGTGCCAAAACAGTGGCAGTAGTTGTTCCATCACCCACATCGTCATTGGTCTTACTAGCTACTTCTTTTACTAGTTCGACTCCAGCGTTTTCAAATTTATCTTCTACTTCTATTTCTTTTGCGACTGTTACACCATCTTTAGTGATTGTTGGCGCACCGTAACCACGGTCTAAAACAACATTCCTACCTTTTGGACCTAAAGTAGTTTTTACAGCGTTAGCCAAAATATCTACTCCTTTTAATAGTTTGTGGCGAGCGTCCTCGCTATATTTAATTTGTTTTGCCATATTTAAATAATTATTAATTATTAACTTTAATCGCACTGTCATCCTGAGCGGAGCGAAGGATCTTATTTTATTACTAGATTCTTCGTTTCACTCAGAATGACAGAAGTAACAGTACTCTACTCCACAATCGCTAAAATTTTATCATGACCTAAAATTTTATATTCTTCATCCCCATCTTTAATTTCTTCTCCTCCCCATTTTTCAAAAATAACATTATCCCCAACTTTTAATCCTAACTTTTTAAGTTTTTCTCCTTCGCCTAAAGCAATAATCTTACCTTCTGCCTTTTTTTCTTTATCCATTGTATCTGGTAAAACTATGCCTGATGCAGTAATTTCTTCCTCTTTTTTTGGTTTGACCAATACGCGATCGCCCAGTGGTTTTATGTTCATATATTTAAATAATTAATAATTAATATTATATACTAATAACTTAATTTAATTATCACTCTTAGTAAAAGAGTGATAATGCTCTTGCTAGTCATTTTAGAATATCTAGAAAAAAAAGTCAAGTACACAACACGGACTTAAATCATACAAAAAATAGCTAAAAATAATCACCAACATCTTTTCCACAACTCACTGTACTCCTCTCTCCTGTCATCTTCGTGAAACTTTAACATTTGACTATTCACAACCACGCCAGTATCAAAATTATTTTGATGACTATTTTTATTATAATTCATTTTCTTTAATAAAATCTTCTTAAATAACCCTTCCAAAAAATCTCCCGTCTTATGGTTAAATATTTTTTCTAAAATATTTTTTAATTTATTTTTTTTATACAAAATATTATTATCTCCAATAACAAAATTACTTAATTTATTTTTTGCCCATAAATTATTATCCCAGATTTTTTGTTTATAATTTTGCGGATCATATAAAGATATCAAACTGGCTAACCAATAAACTAAATACACATCATCTTTGATAGATATCTTTTCCAAATCCAAATAATCATCCGCTAAATAAAAACTCAAACAAATTTTATTTTTTATATTTTGACCTTGTCTTTTACGGTTTAAAAATCTCAAAACTACAGCCGTCAAAAACCTGACCCAAAAAATTCTTTTATTTTTTGTTATTATAAAAAAATCTATATCACTATCATCATTAGCAGATTCCAAAGCTACGCTATTACAAACAAACACCGCCTCCACAAACGGAACCCAACTTATTTTTTTTAAACTTTTTTGAGCAATCTTAATTTTCTCTTTTAAAATTTGATCCCTATTTTTTTTCTTTGCCACTATATCGTCTAGTCCAAGTAAAAAATAAAAAACATCTTTTTCTTTTATTTTATTT
>CAZUWJ010000002.1:0-60296 GCA_964624315.1 uncultured Gammaproteobacteria bacterium | reverse complement strand
GGTCAGTCAGGGTTCTGTTCAAAAAAGGTTAGAATTTCAACCAAAAGGTACCGCATTTAAAAACTAAGCTAATATTAGCTTAGTTTTTTGTAGGGATAATATAACTTTGGAACTGTATTGACATTATATGTATTATGGTATATACTAAGCATATACTTTATATATAAAATTAATAATAAAAAATATGAATACAGTAGTTATAAATATTAAAACTGACCCAAAAGTTAAAAAAGAAGCTAAAAAAATTGCTTCTGATTTGGGGTTAACTTTAAGCGGAACTATAAATGGATTTTTAAAACAGTTTATTAGAGATAAATCTATTTTCTTTACTTTAGATGAAAGTAATCCAAGTGATTATTTACTCTCTTCTATTAAAGAATCTGAAAAAGAAAGGAAGCAAAAACAACACCACTCCTTTAAGAATAACGAAGAATCTCTCAATTTTCTTGATAAACAATAAATTATGCAAGTTGAGTATTCTAAAAAATTTATTAAGGAATTTAAAAAATGTCCATCTAAAATTAAAATTGCTTTCAAGGATAAATTAAAAACTTTTATAAAAGATCAATTCAATCCTATTTTAAACAACCACTCTCTTAGTGGAAAGTTAAAAAAATATAAAAGCATCAATATTAATGGAGATTGGAGAGTTGTTTTCCAAGAAATTAAAGAAAAAGATGTGGTATACTTTATTGCTATCGGTACACACAGTCAGTTATATTCTTAATAAATACATTCCAACATCGTCCTACCCTTCCCGCCGAGCGGGACGCAACAATCGCCTCGAAAACGAAAATTCTAAAATGCGGTGCTTTCTGAACGAAGTTTGAACACTTTACGAGAAAAATCCAGAAAGCACTGCCATAAAAGAAAAGTAATCCCTATTATATAATTTTGTCCACTTGACAAATATACTTAAAATATATAATATGTAAGCGTGCTTGTGGGCGTAAGCCCCGTTCAGCTAAGGATTTCCCAAGCTGAAGCCAAGCACTACAAAAAAACCGATTTAATCGGTTTTTTTGTTTATTTTTCGTCTTTTATATTTTTCAAATATAATTTTTGTCCACCTTTTAATTTTGAATCTGGCATAACGCTCCAAAAAGTTATTTTCCCATCTCCTATTCTTTTTAAGATTACTCTTATTTTAATTTGTGTTTTTAAATATATTGATGAAAAACCCCAATATTCAACTTCTTTTGTTTTGAAAAAACCATCTTTACCTTTTTTACCAATAGTAATTAATTGTTTTCTATATTCCTGTAAAGTTCCCGCTTTCTTTATTGTGTTAATAGCAAGTGGTAATAGGTTAAATTTTAATAATTGTTCTTCTTTTTTTCTTTCTCGTCTTGCAGAAAATTGTAAGTGATGAAAACCATCAGAATTAAAAGTTATATTACAATCCAAATACGGATTGCATATTTGTTTTTGAGATTTATACAAGTCTTTTGCTCTTTGTTTTTTTTGTTTAAAATCCATAGTTTAAATATTATATCATAAAATATATAAAGTTAAAATATTATATTTCGGTTTTAATATTCTCTACCTTTCTCCGCCATCGCCTCGCTGTAGCTTTAGCGAAGGCGGGAAGTAAAAAAGTAAGAATTAATTCTTACTTTTTTTGACTAAAAAATTTGGAAAATGTATAATTGGTATGTATTTAAATATATTGTGCGTGAAATAGCAGGGAAGAAAGATCATGGTCACGTTTGGAGAGACTTTAGAATGGTTGATCCATTTGGGTTTTACTTGCGTTTTACAGAAATTATTGACTGGGGACAGAAATAAGCGGAAGTTAGATATATTTTAATCTTAAATAATATAATTAATTAGACATTAGTTATAACAAGGTTGACGACCCTCTGCACAAAGTTCCTAATTCCTAGTATATTAGGAACTTTTTTGTTTTTATGATATAATGTTTATATATAATCTATTTAATATAAATTAATATGGCTCTAAAAACATCAGAAAAAATAATCAATATAATTAAAGCAAGAAAACAAGTTAGTGGTAAATACCTTAGTGAAGCATTAGATCTTGGTGACAGGGCAATAAGAAAGCAATTAAATAATTTACTAAAAGAAGGTATTTTACAAAAAATAGGAACACCCCCCAAAGTTTTTTATTCAATTAATAAAGAAGAAAAACTTAAAGAAATTAGAATTAATAAAAAAGATGAAAAGATAATTGATAATAATTATTTTATAATAACTCCTAGTGGGAAAATCAAAAAAGGTTTTGTGGGTTTTGTTTATTGGTGTAATAAACAAAATTTAGATATAAATAAAACAACTCTTGAATATATAAAAACTATCCAAAAGTATAATAAATTTAAAAAAGATGGATTAATTAGTGGTTTGGGCAAGATGAATAATAGTTTTGAAAAAACATATCTAAACAAAGTGTTTTATTTAGATTTTTATAGCATTGAAAGATTTGGAAAAACTAAATTGGGACAATTATTACTTTATTCCAAACAAAGTCAAAATAAAGAATTAATAAAAGAATTATCTTTAATTATTAAGCCTAAAATAGATAAGTTAATTAGAGACTTTGACATAGATGCTGTCGCTTTCATTCCACCAACTGTTAAAAGAGAGGTTCAATTAATGAAAGAAATAGAAAAAAACTTAAAGTTAAAAATTAACAAAGTAAATTTGGTAAAAGTTAAAAATGAAATAATTGTTCCTCAAAAAACACTAAGCAAAATTAAAGACAGAATTAAAAACGCTAAAGATACCATTGTGGTTGATTATGACAACCAACACAAAAATATTTTATTGATAGATGACGCAATTGGTTCTGGTGCTACACTTAATGAAACCGCTAAAAAGATAAAAGATTTAAAAATATCCAAAAATATTATAGGTTTAGCAATAACGGGAAGCTTTAAAGGTTTTGATGTTATTTCTGAGGTTTAATATTACCTTTTAGCTCGAATAAGGTTGGCGACATCTCGCATAAGAAAAAAGTAAGAATTAATTCTTACTTTTTTTGACTAAAAAATTTGGAAAAAGTATAAGTGTTATCTATTTAAATAAAATTTAACCTTGTTTTTTCTTCTCTGAGGGTAGAAATTATAAAATACGAGTTTATTACTCGTATTTTATAGCGCTTGATTTTTTTAGTTGTTTAGTGTATTTTAGCAAGTAAGTAAGAGGTTTCTATTCTTTGAAAATTGAGAAAAAAGGAGAATACTTTGCCAACATTAAAAACGGAAGACAGGCTAATAGTGGCCGCGGACTATTCCCCCAAAGATTTTGGTGGGGTAGAGGGTGTTGAATATCAGGTGCTGAATTTAGCCGCACAATTACAGGGTATGGGAGTTTATATAAAACTAAACTCAGCCTTAAGGTTTTTGGGTTATGACCTGATTGGGAAGATTCATGATATGGGGTTAAAGGTTTTTGCCGACCTTAAGCTCATTGATATCCCAAACACAATGGGGACAGACGCTGAGTTGTTGGCTAAATACAGACCGGATATCTTAACGGTTATGTGCTGTGCTGGCATTGATGGTATGTCCGTTGTTCAGAAAGTTCTGCCCAGAACTGAAGTTCTGGGCGTAACTGTATTGACCAGTCTTAACGAAGAGGAATGTCAGGGGATCTTTGGTTGCTCGACTAAGGCAGGAGTTCTCCGGTTTGCTCGAATGGCTCAGTTAGCTGGTCTTGGTGGACTTATCTTGTCCCCCAAAGAGCTGAAGATTCTTACCGGTAGGCCTGAGTTGTCGCTCAGTCTTAACACTCCTGGTATTCGTCCTGCCTGGTCTCTGGTTGAGGGAGATGACCAGAGTCGGGTGTTGACTCCCCAACAAGCTATTCATCTTGGTGCGACACGGATTGTTTTGGGTAGGCCCATTATTCAGGCCTGCGCCAATGATAAGGGATTTCCACAAAGCCCCAAGGAAGCTGTAGGGCTTACTTTGGCAGAAATTAAGGAAGGGTTGTCAAAACATGTCTGATCCTAAAACTTTTTTTGCTGATTTGGATCCGTTATATTTTAAAGACAGGGATGTCCCTGTCGAAGAAATATTACACTGGTTTAAATTATGCGGTGCCGCTTGGATGCACAGTGGTGATTCAAAAGACCCCCACGCCGAGCTAACCTCGGGAAAATGCAGTAATGGGTTTTTTAACTGCCTGGGGTTATTAAAATATGTAACCGTGTCGGAGATTCTGGCCAATCAATTGGCGCGGAAAATCCGGAATACCATTGGTGATCAGAAAATTGACTGGGTAGTCGCTTCACCGATGGCGGGCATAACCTTTGGGCATGATGTGGCCAGAGCCCTCGATGCAGATATTTTTATGTTCACCGAGAAGGACCCGCATAATAAAGGGGTGATGCTTTGGAATCGGGTGGTCATTCCCGAGGGGGCAACTGTCTTTCAGGTTGAAGAGTTAATAACAACCTCAAAGACGCTGAACGCTGTCCAAAAAGCGGTTGACAAAGGTAACCCGACTCCAGTCAAATGGTTGCCTTACATTGGTTCTTTTGTACATCGGCCACCTCAACTACCTATCAAATGGTACGGTAATCGACAGTTGATTACTCTGGTTGAACAGGAAGTTTGGGCTGTTGACCCTGCTGATTGTCCTCTGTGTCAACGGGGATCACCTAGATACAAACCAAAGACCCACTGGGAGGAGTTGACTAAAGTATAGTTGGCTCTGTGACAAAAACACAAAGGGAAGAACGTCGTTCTTCCCTTTTTTTATACTAAAATAATTAATTTAAAATACCTATGTAGATATTTTATTTTTTATTAAAACATTAGCCATTCTGGTTTGAAGATAAGTAAGATTCCTAAAATTAACATTATAATACCACCGACCAGTCTAGAGATGCGACTGTATTTTGAACTAATACCAGTCATTTGCAAGGTGATCATCGCTACAAAAAATACTACCAAATCATCTAGCATGAAAATGAGTATGTATAAAAATAAATAACCATAATACTGCCAAACATTTAGATCGGATAAAGTTAATATCTGAGTATAAACAGCGGGTAACCCAGCTGAACAAACTAACTCTACAAGATTGACCACAAAAGCAAGTACTATTATCCCAGCCAGGGCAAAGATAAATTGCTTGGTTTGTATAACATGTTTAATTTTTTCAAAAACTTTTTGTCTTTTTTCTGTGCCTGTAACTTTACATACTGCATCTTTGTTGGTGAAATAATCTTTTAGATTATAGTAGGCAGCTCCCAGAGCCACTATGGCAATTATTATTCTAACCCAAAATACAAATCCTATAAATAAGAATAAGTTAAGCCAGGCAGCCATAAACAAAAAGTAAACAAACGCTGAGGAAACAATAAAAGCTATGCCAAGCGCCCACATGCGTTTTTTATTTTGCATCCCGAGTAACATGCTAATTAAAAAAACTAAAGTCCACATGGCGCAGGGATTAAATCCGTCGAGTGCTCCGATTACTACAGTTAAAACAGGTAAAGATAAGTCTTTGGTTTTTATTTCACCTATAAAAGGAACTTCTATTTTGTCCGGTATTTTTTTCTCCAAAGTTTGGGCTGGCGGAGTTTGGTCGGCTGTCGGCGTAGTTTGGTTTATGCCTAAAATTTCTCCTACCACATCTTTGCAAGTATATTGTTCGCAATATTCAACCACATACTTTATTTCATCAGCGGTTGGACTTCCATAGCCTGATATAACGTAGTCACCAACAATAGTTAAAGGAATTCCAGTTGTGTCGGCGTTTAATTTTTTAGCTGTTTCAATAAATAACTTTTGATTTTCTTTATTGTCAGTTACTTCAAAATTATAAATTTTTAGATTAGGTTTTTCTTGGTTATATTCTTCTAAAAATATTTCTTCCTCGGCACAATGGGGACAGCCATGGGCCCAAAAGAAATAAATAGGGACAGTGTTTAAATCTTTGGCAAAAGTTAAAATAGGTAAAAACATTCCTAATGCGAATAGGGCGAAGAAAAGTTTTTTATAAATCTTTTTCATAGTTTACTAATTTAGTATGCTATACAGAAAATATCATATCATGGCAGATATTTTTTGTCTAATTATTAATTTATATCTTTTTAATTAATTCTAGATCTTTTTTTGTGCGCTCCATCAAATCCTTTATATTTTTGAATTTTTTTGGTAAGCGCAAGTATTTATCAGTTTTTACTTTTATATTTTTTCCATAAATATCTCCAGAAAAATTTAGAATATGAGTTTCTAAACAGTCCTCTCCGCTCAAAGAATTATATCCATAATATAACAATCCTTGGTAGCTGTGTCCTTCCCAAGTAACTGCACAAGTATATAATCCTTTTGGTAATTTACCGGCTCGAGTGGTTAGTAAGTTGGCGGTTTGCATGTCCACTTCTTTACCTTTATTTTTTCCTTCTATGACAGTACCAGTTATATGGTGAGATTTTACCAAAGCGGTTGATTTGTAAACCACAAAGACTAAAACCACAGCTCCAATTATTTGGGTGGGTGATAAGACATTGTGATTGAAAAAGTAATCAAATAATAAAGCTGAAACCGGCCAGGATAGTTCACATAAAGTAGCGATTGAGGCGGGAATTTTTTTGAGACCCCAATAGTACAAAAAGATAGCGGTTGAGCCAGAGGTAAATACTACCGTCACTAAGATTAGCCAATGTCTAGCTTCTATAGCTAGCCAAGCTTGCTGTGAAAAGAAAATAGCTGGAATTAGCATCAAAAGTGCCGTTAATCCAAAACGTAAAGCAGCTAAAAGCCCGTGATTTATGTTTTTTAGAGAATATTTTCCAAAAACAGTGGATGATCCCCAAGAAAAAGCAGCCAATAAAGCGAATAGTATGGTTAAAAAGGTGGTTGCTGGTAAGCTCATTATTTGTAGAGGGTCTTTGAAAGCTACAAAATATCCGGATATTACAGCCAAAATAGCGTAGGCATAAAATCTTTTTGGGAATCTTTCGCGCAAGAAAATAGAGGCCAAGATAATGGCAAATATTGGTTGGATTTTTTGTAAAAGTATAACAACAGAAACATCTTTGAAGCCTGTTAAAAATAGGGCTTTGGTAATAAAGGTGGTACCAAGAGCTCCGCCAAACAAAGAGACCCAGAATATTGCTCCCCATTGTTTTTTGCTTATCCACTTCATTTCGTGGGCATACATTATTAAAAATGGAGTTAAGACTATAAATCCTAATAAATGTTCTAAAAATACAACCAAAGTTGATGGTAGGGTGTGTAAATTGGGACGTAAGAAAATTCCGTCCAAACTCCAAAGCAAGGCGGCGACTACAACAGCTAAAGCACCAATGTATGTTTTATTTTTCATAATTTAAATATTTATTTTATAAATTTAATTATACCAAATTTGGACAAGGTTGTGAAATTGCGTCACGGTAAAATGTTCCAAAGGAATCCCTTTGGGGTTTAAAAAGGCTGGTTTTGTGTTTGTCTCTTGACAAGACTTGAAATATATGATACAATAATATTATCAAAAATGTTAATAATTATGTATCATTAAATATAATCTATGACCGAAGAACAATTAAATCAATTTATAAAAGAATTAAAGATTGCCCGCGATCATATTTTACGCGAGGAAGCAGAGATGGATATTTTGCAAGAATTATCACGGGATAAGCTAAGTTTAAAGTTGGTTTTTTATGGTGGAACAGCTATGCGTTTAGCTTATAACTCTCCTCGTTTTTTTGAAGACCTTGATTTTTTAGCGATGGGTAAAATAAAATTTGATAATTTTAAAATTTTTGTTCAAAATTTAATATCACAAAAAGATAATTGGAAATTAGCTGATATTAAAGATAAAAGACAAACAATATTTGCTCTGATAAATATTAAAGATAGTAAATTAAAACATCCGTTTTCTATAAAAATTGAAATTCATAAACCAGCTCGCAAACCTAATTTTAAACCAGAATTATTATTAATTCAAAGTCCAGTTTCTGTTTTTAAACCTTTGTTTCTAGTTCCTTCGCTGAAGGATCTAAAAGAATTGAAATTAGAGGCCATAAAAAATAGAAAAAAATCAAGAGACATTTTTGATTTGTGGTTTATTGATAGTGCTTTACGTCAACAGTTTGAGATTCCTATTGAAACACCAGATTATCCAAGACGGTTGTTTGTAAATGATATGCAAAAATTTCTACCTAAAAATCATTGGAAAATAATTGAACAGTTATATGAAAAAATTAATAAAAAAAATAGAAAAAATTAATAAAGGATATCTATATTATTCTGATATTTTAAAATTGAGTGATTTAAAAGAAAATAGTTTGCGAGTAAAGTTGTCAAGAATGGTTAAAAACGAAGAATTACAGAAGATTGGAAATGGTTTATATTCAATGAATATAAATAAGGTTGATTATGAACAGTTATCTTGTGAAATTTATTCGCCTAGTTATTTATCTTTAGAATATGTTTTGGCAATTAGTGGTGTTTTAAGCCAACAACCTTCTAACTTAACTTTAGTTAGTTTAAATCGGGCTAGAAAAATTGATATAGATGGAAGAATGATTATTTATCAACATATTAGTGAGTCTTTGTGGTGGGGATATGAAATAAAAGATAACGTTTTGATAGCTAAACCTGAAAAGGCAGTAATTGACTTAGTTTATTTATCTTTGAATGGATATGCTGATGTTGATTGGGAAGAGATGAATTTAGATAATTTAGATAAAAAAATATTAAAAAAATATTTGAATAAATTAAAAAAAGTAAATAAAAAGAAAGGGGAGAGGGTAGAAAAAATTATTTTAGATGCAAGTAACAGTACAAAACTAGCCTAAAAGGGCTGGTTTTGTGTTTTGATCTTTATTTTTTAAGAAAATGAGGGTGAGGGATATTTTTTATAATTTATCTTGGCTTTTTGTTTTATTTATGATACGATTAGAGGTATTAAATGAGACGTAAATATTTAGGAAATATTTATAAGTAATTTTAATCTGGATCTCCGATCGGGGTCGGAGATGATAGGCCAGAACGGCCTTTTTTAATATTAAAAAATTTTATGAACATTGCTATCTCAGGCTCTTTAGCCTACGACTTTGTCATGGATTTTCCTGATGAATTTAAAAATCACATCATGCCAGACAATCTTCATATTTTGAATGTTTGTTTTATGATTGATAAGCTTAATAAAGGTTGGGGTGGAACAGCCGGTAATATTGCCTATACTATGAAATTATTAGGACAAGAACCGTTAATGTTGTCTGCTTTAGGTAAAGACGCCCGAGAGTATATGTCTCATTTTGAAAAAAATAATTTATCTACAAGATATATTATAAAAGACAAAGACCAGTTTACTTCGTCAGCCTATATCACAACCGACAAAGCTGATAATCAATTAACTGCTTTTTATAGCGGGCCGTTAGAGAGAAGTTTGGAACAAAATATAAAAGACATAGAAGAAAAAGTTAATTTAGTAATTGTTTCTCCTACACAAAAAGAAGTAATGATAAAACATTTGAAAGAAGCACACGAATTAGGCTTAGAAACTGTTTTTGATCCAGGTCAACAAATAACTACTTTTTCAGAAATAGAATTAAAAAAGATGATTGGTCAGGCTGATTTTTTGATTGGTAATGATTATGAAATAAAACTTATTAGTGAAAAAACTGGCTGGAGTTTAGAAGAAATTTTAAAATATGTAAAAGCCTTGGTCATAACTTTGGGTGGCAGAGGGTCAGTGGTTAGAACTGAAGAAGAAACAGTTGAAGTTGGTGTTTGTTCTCCACAATCAGTTGATGATCCAACTGGTGCGGGCGATGCTTATCGAGCGGGATTTTTTAGCGGTCATGTGTTGGGTTATGAATTTAAAAAATGTGCTCAGATGGGGGCAGTAGCGTCTAGCTATGCAATAGAAAATTATGGCACTCAAGCTCATAGTTTTACTAAAACAGATTTTGAAGAAAGATATAAAAAAACTTTTAACGAGGAGTTATAAATTTTATGGCTGTCATCCTGAGAGGAGCGAAGCGGAATGGCCTTCGGTTCTGCGAGACCGCAGGTTCGAAGAGAGGAATCTTTTAAACGTATAATTAGTAATTACTAAAGTATGGTAATAACTTTATATTGAAGAGATCTCTCCACTACATTCGCATTCGCTCATTTCGGTCGAGATGACAGCCTGTGAATTAGTTATTAAAATATTTAAAATTATTATGTTATTACCAATTATTTTTTTAATCATCGGTTTGGTCGTGCTTTTAGCTGGTGGAGAAGTTTTTATAAAAGGCTCTGCTTCTTTGGCCAGAAAATTAAAAGTTACTCCAATTGTAATTGGTTTGACTGTTGTAGCTTTTGGTACCTCAGCTGCTGAACTGGTAGTTAATATTATATCCGCAATGCAAGGGATGCCTGATTTAGCGATTGGTAATATTCTGGGTTCAAATATTTCTAATATTTTGTTGGTGCTTGGTATCTCGGCTATAATTTATCCGCTAGCTGTAAAAAAAGGAACAGTTTGGAAAGAGATTCCTTTTGGTATTATGGCGGTTGGTGTTTTGTACGTTCTATTTAATGATGTTCTGTTTGGTAATAGCGGGTATAATATATTAACCAGAGGCGATGGTATTATTTTGCTATGTTTTTTTGCTATATTTATTTACTATACTTACGGTTTGTCAAAAGTAGTTGGTGAAGATGAAAAGATAAGTACATATACTTGGACTAGATCAATTTTGTTTATTTTACTTGGTTTAATTGGTTTGGTTTTTGGTGGTAAATTGATAGTTGATAATGGTGTTATTTTGGCTCGTCTGTTTGGGATGTCTGAGTTATTTATTGGTTTGACTGTTGTGGCTATTGGCACTTCTTTGCCAGAGTTGGCTGCCTCAGGTATTGCTGCTTATCGTCATCATGAAGATTTGGCGATTGGTAATATAGTGGGATCAAATATCTTTAATGTTTTATGGGTTTTGGGTTTGACCCCTCTTATTAGTCCAATTAAAGTTAACATTAATGCTAATGTAGATTTGGTAATTGCTATGGGGGCTGCTTCTTTGTTATTTTTGTTTATGTTTATAGGTCATAAACGTAATCATTATGTTTTGCGTCGTTGGCAAGGGGTTGTGATGATACTTTTGTATGTGGCGTATTTAGTATTTATTGGATTTAGAGGATAATTTTATTAAAATTTTAAGTTATGAAAAAGTTAGAATATAAAATCGCCGATATTAAACTTGCTGAATTAGGAAAAAAAGAAGTAGACATTGCTAAAAAAGAAATGCCTGGTTTAATGTCGGTTATAGAAAAATATGGTAAGAGCAAAGTTTTAAAGGGTGCTCGTATTATGGGATCACTTCATATGACAATTCAAACTGCAGTTCTCATAGAAACCTTAAAAGAATTAGGGGCCGAAGTCAGATGGGCATCTTGCAATATTTATTCTACCCAAGATCAAGCGGCTGCTTATGTGGCAAAATATTTAGAAGTGCCGGTGTTTGCTTGGAAGGGTGAAACTTCAGAAGAATATTGGTGGTGTACTGAGAGGGCTTTGGATTTTGGAGAGGGACTTGGACCTCAATTAATTGTTGATGATGGTGGCGATGCTACTCTGTTGGTTCACAAAGGAGTTGAAATAGAAAAAGATCCTAAAATTTTGAAAAAAGATTATTCAAAGTTTCAAGAAGATGAACAAGAGTTGATGAAAATTTTGGAGAAAATATATAAACAAAATAAAAAACGTTGGACAAAGGTATCTGAAAGTATAAAAGGAGTTTCTGAAGAAACTACTACGGGCGTTCATCGTTTGTATCAATTGCACGAAAGGGGTGAGCTTTTGTTTCCAGCAGTGAATGTTAACGACAGTGTGACTAAATCAAAGTTTGATAATGTGTTTGGTTGTCGTCATAGTGTGGTAGATGGTTTAAACAGGGCCATGGATGTAATGATTGGCGGTAAAGTGGCGGTTGTGTGTGGTTATGGTGATGTGGGCAAAGGTTGCGCACAGGCTTTAAAAGGACAGGGTGCTAGGGTAATGGTGACAGAAGTGGATCCTATCTGTGCTTTGCAGGCAGCAATGGAAGGTTATGAAGTCAAAATTTTAGAAGATACTTTGGGTGAAGCTGATATTTATATTACAACCACTGGCAATAAAGATATTATTTGTTTTGAAGATATGAAAAAAATGAAAGATCAAGCAGTTGTGGCTAATATTGGTCATTTTGATAATGAGATACAAGTAGAAAAATTAAACAAAGATAAAAGTGTAAAAAGAATAAATATTAAACCTCAGGTAGATAAATATATATTTCCAAATAAAAAAGAAATCTTTATTTTAGCTCAAGGTAGATTGATGAATTTGGGTTGCGCGACTGGTCATCCAAGTTTTGTAATGAGTAATTCTTTTACTAACCAAGCTTTGGCTCAGATAGATTTGTGGCAAAAAAATTATGAACTCGGTGTTTATCGTTTACCAAAATATTTGGATGAAGAAGTGGCTCGTTTACATTTGGAAAAAATTGGAGTTAAACTTACCAAATTAAGTAAAGAGCAAGCTGATTATATTGGAGTAAAAGTTAAGGGACCTTACAAACCAGATCATTATAGGTATTAATTTTTTATGGCAAAGAAAATAAAATTTATTGTCATTCTGAGGAATCGAAGAATCTAGATTTTTCTTCACCACCTGGCGGATCAGGATGACAGTTTAAAAATTGAAAATTATAAATTATTTTACTATGGCAAAGAAAATAAAATTTGGGAAATTAAGACAAGTATATTCTGGAGTGATTTTTAAGATAATGCAAAGGGATATAATAGAACCTGATGAAACCAAAAAAGTTTTTGAATATTGTGTGCGTCCTAATTCTGTAACAATTTTACCTTTTGATGAAAAGGGGAGACTTTTGCTTATAAATGAGTATCGTCATGGATTTAAAAAAAATGTTTGGTTTTTGCCAGCCGGCAGAGTTGATCCAGGCGAAGCTCCGAAGCAAGCAGCTCAAAGGGAGCTGCGAGAAGAAGCTGGGGTAAAAGCCAAAACAATGCGTAAGCTTTATAAAAAATCTCCTAGCAATACTTTGCTTTGGGATATCCATATTTTTGTGGCCAAGGATTTGGTGTCTGCACCTTTATTAGGTGATGAATATTATCCTATTAAAGTAAAACCAGTTTCTTTAAAAAAAGCTGTAGAAATGGCTAAAAACGGGGAAATAGAAAATGAATTTATTTCTTACAACATAATCAGATTTGACTATATGCTAAAACACGGACAATTTAAGTGGTAATATGATTTATGCTTTTTTAATTTATTTTTTATTATTTTTTTATCTAGCTTATAAGAATTTTAAACTATCTTTGGGTTTGATAATAATATTATTACCGACTTATTTGTTGAGGGTTGAATACTGGTTATTAACATCAACTATATTAGAACTGTCTTTAGGGGCAGTATTTTTAATTTGGGTTTTAAAATATTTAAAAAAAGATTGGAAAGAGCTGGTACTTTTTTATAAAGGGAATAAAATATTTGTTTGGCTCTGTGTAGTATTTTTTATTTCATCAGTTATGGGAATTTTTGTCAGTGATGAATGGTATAAATCGTTTGGTCATTGGCGTGCGTTCTTTTTTGAGCCGATGTTATTTTTTATTATTTTAATAGGTAGAAGAAAAGAATTAAATAATTTTTCGCCAGAGGCGGATCAGCCTTTGTCTGAAAATTTTTTAATAAAATGTTTGGCATGGTCTTCTGGTTTAGTATCGTCAGTAGCAGTTTTGCAAATTTTTTCTAAATATTTTTATCCCTCAAAGTTTTTGCTTTCTGGTTTAGCTGGGAGAGCAACATCTTTTTTTACTAGTCCGAATGCTATTGGTTTGTATATTGTTCCAACAACTATTTTGTTGATAGGGTTTTTGTATAAAGAGTTCAAACAAAAAAAACAAATAAATTATTTTTATTTAGTTATTATTATTTTAAATTGTTTGGCTTTGCTTTTGTCTTTTTCACAAGGAGCGTGGATAGCTTTGGGAGTGGGTATTTTAGCTTTGTTATATTTTTGGGGTTACAAAAAAATAGTTTTGATTGGAATTATATTTTCAATTTTACTTACTATTTTTATTACTCCCATAAATCAAGCCGTTAGATTTGCTGATAAAGCAGGGGAGAATAGGCTTGTTATTTGGGGATATACTGTAGATTATTTATTAGAAAGTCCTCAAAATTTTGTTTTAGGAACTGGTATCCGCCAGTGGTTTCGTAAAATACAAAAACCATACTATGACACTAAACAATTAGAAAGACTTACTTTTCCGCATAGTATATTTTTAAATTTTTGGACAGAGATAGGATTGCTGGGAGAATTTAGTTTTCTGGGTATCTTGGCCTATCTTATTTACCTTTTGTTTGGTAAAATAAAAGAAGATAAAATAACGGCTGGGATTTTTATGAGTATGATTTTGGCTTTTGTGGTTCATGGTTTGGTAGATGTGCCGTATTTTAAAAATGATTTAGCAATTTTGACTTGGGTGTGGATTTTTATGAGTTTACAGTTTTTAGATGATAAATTATCATCCTGAGTGCAATGTTGTCACCCCCTCAATTCGCCAACTGGCGGAGGGGATCCAGAGGTCAAACTGTATTTACTCCTGGATTCCCGCTTTCGCGGGAATGACATCTACTATTTTGTTGGGTGGTAAAAGATAATTTTAGTTATTTAAATTAGTTTTATGTTTGTTTATTATTTTCTTAGAATTTTAGGTTCTCCCGGAGTAGCAGTGCATGAATTATCGCACGCGTTTTTTTGTTTTTTTTCTGGTGTAAAAGTTCATAAAATAAAATTATTTCAATTTGGAGAAACAGCGGGTTATGTTTCACACGATGAAGCAAAGAATTTTATTCAAGCATTTTTTATTTCTTTTGGTCCGCTTTTAATAAACACGTTTTTAGCTCTCTTTTTATTTTCTTTAGTACGCGAGCCGTATTTTTCTGTTATGAGTATTTTATATTTTTATTTAGGTCTAGTTATTTCTCTACACGCTATTCCTTCTACGGGTGATGCCAAGAGCTTGTTACATTTTGCTAATCATAAAGTTTTTAGAAATCCGTTAGTTTTGATTTTATATCCCCTTGTTTTAATCTTATATATTTTAAATTTATTAAAAAGAATACGTTTAGATATTTTGTATAGTGGAGCTTTAATTTATTTAGGAAGATTTTATTTATAAAAAAGTATGGATACTTTCTTATTGACTAAATATTAATAATTTGGTATACTTATTCTGTTTTAAATAAAAATATTAGACATTACGGGCCCGTGGCTCAGCTGGTAGAGCAGCGCCTTTGCAAGGCGAAGGTCAGGAGTTCGAATCTCCTCGGGTCCACTAAAAAGATTTCTTGTTTTGAGAGGTCTTTTTTAATTGACTTTTTGTATCTAATTTTATAGTATATACAAAGAAATAGTAACAAAGCTCTTTGAAAAAAAAGAGAGAAAGACAAAGGTAGTCGTTATGCGTTTTCCTACAGATACTGAGATTGTGGTTGGGGTTATTGCAATAATAGTTTTTTTGCAGTTTATATTGCCGTTAATTCTAAATTGGGTGGCAATATTAAGGCTCCGCAAAATTCCTCTGGGGCGAGGGGTTGCTAAAATAGAACTCAACAGCATGTTAGAACATGCCGGCTATGAACTCAAGAAATTGTTTGGGTATTGGGTCATCTGGGAGAGGTGCGGGGGCTGGGTGGTTAAGCAGGTTTCGGATAGTCTTCTTGAAGAAAGCATCGAAGATTTGCACCTTCCTGTTACAGGACCAGGTGACAGAATGATTCTTGTCGAAGTTTCCTGGCGTGATCGTTATGCAGATTTGGTGGACGTTCCACGTATAAACACTCTGTTTGACGAAGAAAATTTCTGGTTTTTTGTAAAGGCCGAAAGTCTTGGGGTATCAGCTCATTTTTACGATCAGACTAAATGGGTTAAGTATGATCCCAAGGAACACGCCGGGCAAGTGTGGAAGTTTCAGGTTGTAAGACGTGGTCCTGGAGATCATGCACCTTACGCTTTGTTGGCAAGTGGCGCCTGGCCGGATAATAATAGTCACCGTGATCTCGAAATGTTGGTTTATAAATTTTTCCTTAACGAAGACTATAAACTGGTTGTAGCTGGTAATATGAAAAATGGGGAGGTTGCAGTTTGGGATAGTGTTGGCCTCAATTTTATGACTCCGTATTCTCACAGGCCACTGATCGAGAAGATTCTCACGGGGTGTGAATTATGAGTAACACGGCGTCTTTAGTGGATAATATCAGCCTTGGGGATATTTTGGCCGTTTTGGTTGTATTATCCCTTGTGGTTGGGGGCTTGCGTGTTTATGGTTTTCTTTTTAAGAAGGGGAAGGGCAAGGGAAAGCACGGCGAAGAAGAGATTCCTAAAGAGAATCTGCCAACTGATGGAGAAAAAGATATCTCGTTAGACAACGCTGTTGTCTATGTCATGATATTAGAAGAAGAGTGGGTGCTATTTGATAGTAATATGCATGGTCGTGATTCTCGTAAGTTTGTTTTTTGGAAGGAAGCGGCTGTGAATGGTCCGGTAGCCCCCTTGCTGATTATCAGTGACAAGGCTATTAAAGACCACTATGACATGGTGAAGTTGTTTGAAAAATGGGCAGATACTAATGATGTCTATTTTGATGAAATAACCGGAGCGGGTGTTGTAGTGGATGGTAGAGTTACGGATTGGCATACTGGTCAATTTGGAGAGGTTGAAACTCCGGTGATTTACTGGAATGGAATTCAAAAGGTTTTATCTGCTCTCTAAGTTTGTTCTCTAATTTTTATTTTGTTATTAACAGTCCTCGCATCGTGTATGCGGGGATTTTTTTGTTTAGATGTTAAGTTTGGTCTAACTATTGATTTTTTTTTTGGTTTTTGTTATACTTCTTATCGTTAGTTAATTAGATGTAATTAGTTGGTATTAGCCGAGGTAGCTCAGTGGTAGAGCAGAGGACTGAAAATCCTCGTGTCGCGAGTTCAATTCTCGCCCTCGGCACTGGTGTTAAAATTAAAATACCATAAGCTTAAGCGGGTTTGTCCGCCGTAGCTTTAGCGAAGGCGGGGTGTAGCTCAGTTGGCTAGAGCGCGTCGTTTGGGACGATGAGGCCGAAGGTTCGAGTCCTTTCACCCCGACAAGTAAAAAAACTCCTGAAAAGGAGTTTTTTTACTTATACCCAGTTATCCACGTTGTATTTTAAATAAGTTGATGTTATAATAAGTAGGTAAAAGTTAACCCTAATAAATATGCCTAAAATATATAAGAAATTTATTCAAGGTAAGCCATATTTCTATTTAAATGAGCAATTAAGAATAAATAAAAAAACAGAAAAAATACAGGTTTATTTAGGTAAAATTATACCTAAAAATTTGAGTCAATATTATTTAGATTTGTCTAAAAAAGAAAAGAGGTTGATAAAAGAAAATTTAAGTAAAATGTTTTATGTTAGCGAAATATTTAGTGTAGAACAATTGGAAAAGATAGAAAATTTAAGAATAGATTTTAAATATAAAATTTTAGAATTATCTAATTTTGAAAAGACGAGGCTATGGACACGATACGCTGTCCAGTTTATTTTTGAATCAAACGCTATTGAGGGTAGTAAACTGAGTCCAAAAGAGGTTAATTCAATTATTAAAAAAGAATATATAAAAAAGACGATTGAAAAAAGAGAAATAAAAGAAGTAAGAAACTCTATAAAGGCATTTGATCTGATAAGAAGTAAAAAATTTAAATTAAATCAACATCAAATAATTAATTTACATAAGTTGTTAGTTAATGGTTTGGGGATAAATGTAGGATATAAGAAAAAAGAAATAATTGTAAATAATAAATCTACTACAGAGCCAGGAAAAGTTAGATTTGAAATGAAAATTTTATTAGATTGGTATAAAGATTCCAAAAAAAAGAATTTGCATCCTTTAAATTTAGCTGCGGATTTTCATCAAAGATTTGAGATTATTCATCCGTTTGAAGACGGCAATGGGAGAGTCGGTAGATTGCTTTTTGATTGGATATTATTTGATTATAATTATCCACCTATTTTGTTTTTATATCAAAATAGACAAAAATATTTTAATGCTTTAAATCAAGCAGACGAGGGAAGAAAAAATAAATGGAGTTGGTTTGTTTTGCAAGTTTATAAAAAGAGTATAAAATGGTTATTGCAATAAATTGTTTGATTTTGGAAATTTTACTTCGACAAAATACCCACGTTTCGCTATAATAGGTGGTATGATTATTAACCGCTATATTTAATTGTTATGGATTTTACTAATAAGCAAAAAATTGAAAGGGATTGTTTTAATTCCCTTGTGCATGAAAAATGGGACGGCAAGGCTTTGTTTATAAATAAAGATAAACCACCCTTCGCGAATTATAGTAGCGATCTATTGGATGGTGCAAAAAAATATTTGAAAAATGTTGCTGGTAAAAAAATCCTTGAGATTGGTTGCGGGAATGGCGAGTTGAGTGTTTGGTTTGCAAAGAACGGCGCAGAAGTTTACGGAGTAGATATAAGCGATGAGAGTATAAAAATAGCCGAACGTAGATCAGCTGAAAATAATACACAAAATAATACTCATTTTTATGCTTGCCCAGCAGAACAAACGTCATTTGAAGATAATTTTTTTGATATAGTTTTTATTAACGTTTCACTACATCACCTTGAGATTGATATAGCTTTAAAAGAGTTTAAGCGCGTGTTAAAAATCAGGGGGATATTTGTTGCTATTGAGCCGTTGGCTTTTTCAACTATGATACAAAATTTTCGTACTTCAAAATTTTTTATTAAACTATATCCAATACGTCAAGAAACGTCGACAGAAAGGATACTTATGATTAATGATTTGAAATTAATAAGTACTTTTTTTACAAATACTGAATATAGGCCTTACCGTATATTTAGTCCGTTCGTTTATAAAGTTAAACCGCTATTTTTGTTTTTGGCGGATCATTATTACAAGAAAGAAAGAGATCTTGAAACAAGAAAAGAAAAAATGAACAAAACGTTACAAAATTTTGATGAAAAACTTTTGAAGTATTTGCCGTTTTTGAAATTTCTTTCTCGATACGTTGTTATTTTTGGTGTAAAAGGTTAGTACATATTTAAGTTAAATACATTTTAATTTTGTTCTAAAAAATACCTTGTTGGTGTTTTTTTGTATTTAAAAAATAAAAGCCCCCGAATAGTACTGGCATATTCGGGGATAAAGTTTTTTTGAGACTTTAGTTAGCGTCAGTTTAGACCAGATTGTATTATTGACAAGTTTAGGTATTTGTGTTAATATAATTTATTATATTTGTTCTTTAAAAAATATTACTTATAGTTTTTTTTGTGAGTATTTAAAAAATAAATACAAAAAAGGCTATAAGAGGACTAGTCATCCCTTACCCTTTTTTTGCTATAATGGCAAAGTGTTCATTCGGAGGCATAAAATGCGAGCATTTGAAGGTGTGAGAAAGGTTTTTATATTGTTAGAAGAGCTCGGGGATGCTCTTTTTGCAGAATTATTAAAGCCGGGAAATTTTTACCTGGTTGAAGAGTTTTGTAAAGAGCTTCGCAAAACTGCCGTGCCAGATAAGGTCATCTTTTCCGACCGTTCTTATCGGGTATTTTCGCCTTTACAGGCCGGAGAGTCCTATCTTCGGGTAGAGTTTATGAATCGTGCCATAGAAGTTGGAGCCAGCGGGAGCGCTGAGCACGGCGAATATTGGCTGGAACATCAGGGGGAGATTCCTAAAAACCTCAAAGGGAAAGACATAGTTTTCCCGGAGTGGTATCCGGAGGTTTTCAGTCAGGATCCTAATGTAAAGAAATACGGCAAGGGAGGTGTCACTTTTCTAGACTGGCATGAAGATGCCCAAAAGTGGGTTAAGAATGAATGTGACAGAGGGTGTACCATGTGGGAGCAGGACTCCTTCGTGGTAAAACAGATTTAAGGTTTGCCCTGTTTATTATTCACCTTGGTGGTGGGAATAAATGGGGCTTTTTTGTTTTTCTACATTATGATATAATAAAGAAACTGTAGTTTTAACTATAGTTTAAACTGTAGTTTCTTTTAATAATAAATATATAATGTATGGGCAGACAAAAAGACGAATCTATTAGAAAGATTCAAAAAATAAAAGATACTTATTATATAAGTATGCCAATCTTAGAGGTGAGAGAGCTGGGCTGGAAGGATGGACAAAAAGTTGTTGTCAAAAGAAAGGGTAAAGATTTGGTAGTCACAGATTGGGAAAAATAAAAAACCCCGGCAGACACTTGTCTGCGAGGGGTATAAATGGGTGGAACGTTTTTTAATTGTTCAAAACGTAGTGTCGGCCATTACGTTTTGGTTTGAGAACTGTTTTGTTGGCTGTGTTGGTGGCGAGAACATAACTTACAAATGTTGAGGGTATGGACATTGTGGGAAGTTCGTCGCTTATAATGAGATAGGTTCTTTGACAATGGCGACATTCTACGTCGCTAATTTTTACGTTTGCGGCAGGTAATACCATTGATATTTCTTCGCAGTAGGGACATCTGGACTGTCCAGCCATAAAGTTTTCCCATGTTAGGGCGACCCATTTTTTTCTGGGCATAATGTGCTCCTTTGCTCAGATTTTTGTATTGACTTATTTTCTGGATAATAACAAACTTACTTAAAAAATGCAAGTGTTAAAAAATTGATTTTTAAAACAAATTAATTCCGGTCATTTCTGGAGGAGGGGTTAAATCAATATTTTTTAGAATAGTTGGAGCAATATCAGCCAAAATTCCAACTGGGTTTAGAGTTGATAAGTCGTTTTTAAAAATATCTTTATTATTTTGTCCGGCCGAACTATTTGAAACCATTATAAACGGCACTGGATAAGGGTTATGTTCTTTATCCTCCTGTCCAGTTGCAAGGTTGATCATTACCTCGGCATTACCGTGGTCAGCCACTACAAAGGCTATTCCGCCCTTCTTAACCACTTCTTTTACTACTTTAGATAAACATTGATCAGTGGTCTCAATTGCCTGTATGGTGGCCTGTAAATTGCCAGTATGTCCAACCATGTCTGGGTTAGCATAGTTTATTACTACAAAATCGTAGGTATCTTGTTTTAAAGCTTTTAAAATACTATCAGTTATTTTTTTGGCTGACATGTCCGGGGACTCATCATAAGTAGAGACATTGGGAGATGGTATTAAAAGTCTGTCTTCTCCAGAAAATTTTTCTTCTTGCCTGCCATTTAAAAAGAAAGTAACATGGGCATATTTTTCAGTTTCAGCAATGTGAAGCTGTTTTAAATTATAATCACTAAAAATTTTGGCTAGTGGATTTTGGATTATTTCAGTAGGAAACAATACTTTGGGGGATAATCCTTTTTCATATTCAGTAAAAGTAACCATTTCTAATTTTTCTAATTTTTTTGTTGGAAATTTATCAAAATCTGGTTGAGTTAAACTTTCAGTAAGTTGCCTAGCCCTATCAGATCTAAAATTAAAAAATATTACTACATCAGAATCTTCAACCACGGCTTTTGGTTTTCCAAAACGAGTTGTAAAAACAGTTGGTTCAAATTCTTCGTCATAGATTTTTTTGTCGTATGATTTTTGGATTGTCTTCAGAGGGTTTCTTTTTTTGTTTTGAGCCACGCCGTTAACGATGGCTTCGTAGGCTTTGGCTGTTCTGTCCCAGTTTCTATTTCTGTCCATACCATAGAATCTGCCACTCAAAGAGGCGATGTTTTCATCTCCGTCCGCAAATTCTACTAATTTTTTAACTAATTTTAAACCGTCATTTTTGGCAGTGTCGCGCCCATCCAAAAATCCATGGATAAAAGTTCTTTTCCAGATTTTATTTTTTTTGGACATGGTTATCAAAGCTTCCAAATGTTCTTGAGAAGCATGAACTCCACCGTTGCCCAAAAGCCCGACAAGATGTAATTTACATTTTGTTTTTTTAACCTTTTTAAAAGCGTTTTCTAAATCATTTATTTTAAAGAATTTACCAGTTGATATAGAACGATCTATTCTTGGTAAATTTTGATAACGCAAAATACCAGAGCCAATAGTCAAATGCCCAACTTCAGAATTACCCACCTCATTGCGAGGTAAACCAACACTTAAGCCAGAAGCTTCCAAGAGCACTGTTGGGTAGTTCGTTATTAAAGAATCAAAAAAAGGCTTTTTAGCCAAAGATATTGCATTTCCATTGTCAGGGGGAGCAATCCCAAAACCATCTAGAATAATCAAAACTGCAGGTCTAAATTTATTAGGCATAATTTTATCTAAGTTTATTTTTCTTCTGTGAAAATATCGGTGATTTTTTGCTCAAGTTCTTTTATTCCTTCCATTGCTTGATTTTTCTTGTATTCGTCCTGTTCTTTTCCGTAGTTTACTACCTCCATATTATAATCATAAATAATCCCAGTTAGGATTGGTAGTAGCTTGGCTTTTTTGTCAGGATTTTTAACACCGTGTTCCTCAAAAAAAGATTCAATTGTTTTTTGTTGAAAGTCCATATATTATATGTTTATTATACCCTTTTTTTAAAAAAAGTAAAATTGTGGTAGAATAGTGGTGTATGAAAAAAATATTGTATTTTGTTTTAGTAACTTTGTTTTTGAGTGTTCCTGTATTGGTGCGAGCAGAACAAGCTTTTAGTTATGATAATTTATATGAAGCCCGCGTGGTTAAAGTGTTGAATGAAAAAGATGTTTTTCAAGATGGTAAAAAAATAACTCAGCAGAATTTACACTTGGTTGGTTTAAAAGGGGATTTAAAAGATGTTGAGTTTGATTTTTATGGGATTTCTGATATAAGAGTTTTGTTAGCGTATCATTATCGGGTGGGGGACAAAGTTTTGGTTAATTATGTTGAAGGTGATGGTGAGCGAGAATATTTTATAATTGATTATGTCAGGCGTGGTTCGCTCTATCTGTTGGCTCTTATTTTTATACTATTAGTAATATTAGTTGGGAGGAAAAAAGGGTTGATGTCGCTGGTTAGCTTGGGAATAAGTTTATTTATAATAATGAAATTAATAATCCCGTTTATAATTTCGGGTTATGATCCAGTTTTGGTTAGTACTGTCGGGGGGTTAATTATACTAACTATCTTGGTGTATTTAACTGAAGGTTTTAATAAAAAAAGTCATTTGGGAATCCTAAGCCTTTTTATAACTTTAAGTTTTGTTTTAATTTTGTCTATTGTTTTTACAAAACTTGCCAGGTTAACTGGGTTGGCTCAAGAAGATGCTATTTTTCTTATAGGTAGTTTTAAAGAGCAGATTAATTTTCAAGGTTTATTATTAGCGGGGATAATTATTGGCACAGTTGGTGCTTTGGATGACGTAGTTATAAATCAAATAGAGATAGTAGAAAATATTAGATTAGCTAATAAAGACTTGACGAATAAACAAGTTTGGGAGATGTCTTTGTCAGTTGGCAGGGCTCATTTTGGAGCCATGATAAATACGTTATTTTTGGCCTATGCCGGAGCTTCTTTACCACTATTATTACTCTTTGGTTTAAATGGTCAAGGGCTGGGGTTTTTGCAGGTTGTAAATAAAGAAGTCATTGCCACTGAAGTAGTCAGATCTTTGATTGGTGCGATTGGGGTGGCTATATCTTTACCAGTGTCCACTTATTTAGCAGTTAATTTTAAAAAATAATATGATAGGAGAATATTTTGGCTATTATCCTGTGTCAATGTCAGAAAAGAAAGCACAAAGTAAACCAGAAGATGGATGGTTAAGTTTGACCCAAGAACAAAAAAAAGAATCTTTAGATAAATTGTTAGAAGTAGTAAAGTCTAATTATTTAGTAATGTTGGAAAAATATAAAGTACATTCAAATAATTTGGATGAATTTTATAGTGCTTTAGAAAATAATACGGCGAATGATAAGCTGTTTACTAAAGTTGCTAGTGATTTGAACAAATCATCCCCAGATTTATTGCGAGTAAGAAAGAGATTGCAACAGTTAGATAGTTTTGTGGATGAGATGACAATAATATTTGAAAAAAATAATAATAAAAATCCCTCTGATTAAAGAGGGATTTTTATTTGTACTATTTTTTTTCTTCTTCAACTTCTTCTTTTCTAATAGTCTGCCACACTTCTTTTCTTATTTTTTCTATTAATTTTGGATTTTCTTTTAAATATTCTTTTACTTTTTCTCTTCCAACTCCAAGTTTTTCTTCTCCAAAAGCATAACTATTTCCTTTTTTATCTATTATTTTGTATTCAACTCCGACATCTAGTATATCTCCTGGTATTGATATTCCTTCATTATACATAATATCAAATTCAGTGGTTCTAAATGGGGCGGCTACTTTATTTTTAACTATTTTTGCTTTTACTCTATTACCGATTATTTTATCACCTTGTTTAATTTGAGCTGCTCTTCTAACTTCTATTCTAACTGAAGAATAGAATTTTAAAGCCATGCCACCAGTAGTAGTTTCTGGATTGCCAAAAAATACTCCGATTTTCATTCTAGTTTGGTTGATAAAGATAACAATTGTTTTTGATTTACTTACGATGCCAGTTAATTTGCGTAGTGCCTGGCTCATAAGTCTGGCTTGAGTACCCATTTGCCTATCTCCCATATCACCTTCTATTTCTGATTTTGGCACAAGAGCCGCTACTGAATCAATAACTACAACATCAACTGCATTGGAGCGAACTAGAGTCTCGGTAATTTCCAAAGCTTGTTCACCAGTGTCAGGTTGAGAAATAAGCATCTCATCTACTTTTACACCTATTTTTCTAGCATAGTCTGGATCTAGCGCATGCTCAGCATCTACAAAGGCAGCTATTCCGCCTAATTTTTGTACTTCAGCTACTATGTGTTGAGCCAAAGTTGTTTTACCAGAGCTTTCTGGTCCGTAGATTTCTATTACTCTTCCTCTTGGTACTCCACCAACTCCTAGGGCGATGTCGAGTGAAAGACAACCGGTTGGCACACTAGCTACTTGCAATTTTTGGTTTTCACCAAAAGTCATAATAGAACCTTCTCCAAAACGACTTCTGATCTGCTCGATAGCACTTTCAGCTGCTTTTAATTTCTCCTTTATTTCTTCTCCTTTTTCTTTTTTGTCTGTCATAGTTTTATTTTACGATTATATTTCTTATGATATTATTTTGTTTGCCATGTTTTTTATTGGCTATGATATTAATAGTATTGATTCCTTTAGTCATGTCTATCTTTGCTATAAAATTTCCTTGTTCATCTGGTTTCACCTCTTTGCCATTAATAGTTATGTGAGTTTCTTTTTCAGTAAAACCTTCTATTTTGATATGGCTGGTCTCAGAGACATATCCATCCTGAGGAAAGTATACCTCAAGTTTTGGTGGTTGTAAAATCCCTTTGATTTGCCAGGTTAAATAAAGGGCAAAACATAGAACGGTTAATATTATAATAATATTTCTAGCCCAAATACTGATTGATTTTTGATAGAGTTTGTTTACTTCAGTATGAGGGTGAATTTGATTAACATCTTCTAAGCCTTCCTGGTTTAAAAATTTTTCTAAGTGTTCGTGTTCTTCTAATCTCAAAAGTTTACAATATTTTTTGATATAAGCAATTCGGTGGGACTTGGCTTTTGGTAATAAATTAAATTTACATTTTTCAATTGCTTCTAAATATTTTTTTGGGATTCTAGTTTTTTCTTCTACTTGTTTTATGGTTAAACCTTTTTCAATTCTAGCATTTTTAATTAAAAAACAAATTCTTTTTGGAGCCTCCAATTCTTTATAGCAAAAGATGGACATATTTGAATTATTTTATTAAAGCTATTTTAGGCCTACCTCATTATACTCCTCATCCTCTTCATCCTCCTCTTCCTCCTCATCCCCTTCGTCTTCCTCATCCTCTTCATCCTCCTCTTCCTCTTCTTCTACATCTTCATCCTCTTCTTCGCTATCCTCTGTTTCTAATTCATCTTCCTCACCCTCCTCTTCCTCTTCTTCATCATTATCTAAAACTATTCCACCGCTGTCAGTTGTTTGTTCTCTGTAAGATAATTCTGGATCTGGTTCAGGCATTAGGTGTTCAGTAAATACTTCTCTTGGCTTTGCCCCATCAGCAGGCCCAACAATACCAGCTTCTTCTAATTCGTCTAAAATTCTAGCGGCTCTGGCATAGCCCACTCTCATTCTTCGTTGTAAGAGGGAAGCGCTGGCTTTGCCTGATTCTATAACTATTCTTTTTGCGTCGTTAAACAGAGCGTCTCGATCATCACTGCCGCCAAACAAACTATTTGATCCTCCGCTATTACTATCTTTTTCTATTACTCCGTCTTCATATTCAGGTGGGGCGTCGGTTTTAATATAGTTTACAACTTTTTTCATTTCTTCTTCCGAAACATAAGCACCTTGTAAGCGTTTTGGTTTTGACATTTCAGATGTTAAATACAGCATATCACCTCGTCCTAAAAGCTTGTCTGCTCCTGGACAATCTAGAATTGTACGAGAATCAATAATTGAAGCTACTGAAAAAGCGATACGACCAGGGATATTGGCTTTCATCAATCCAGTAATAACTTCCACGCTAGGTCTTTGAGTAGCAACTATTAAATGAATACCAACTGCCCGAGCCATCTGGGCGATACGGATTATACCAGCTTCTACTTCGCTAGCAGCTGTAGCCATCAAGTCGGCCAACTCATCTATAACAAATACAATGTGAGGTATTGTTTCTTTGGTGATTTTGTTATAGGAAGTAATATCTCTTTTCCCAGCTTTACTTAAAAGTTCAAAACGTCTTTCCATTTCTCCTATTGTCCACTTCAAAGCGTTAACAGTTTTGTGTGAGTCAGTAATAACAGGTGTTAAAAGATGAGGTATGCCATCAAATAAAGTTAACTCAACTCTTTTTGGATCAACCATGATGATTCTCAAAGTTTCAGGGGTGTTTTCAAATAATAAACTTAAAAGTATGGTATTTAAACAAACAGTTTTTCCACTACCAGTGGCACCAGCAACTAATAAGTGAGGCATTTTTGGTAAGTCACAAAAATGTACTTTGCCAGCTACATCTTTGCCCAGTGCAACCATCATATTGTGATCTCTTTTTTTGTAGGCCTTACTTTCTAATAATTCTTTCAAACTTACCATGGCTACTTTTTGATTTGGCACTTCAATTCCCACCAATGATTTACCAGGGATAGGAGCTTCAATACGAATAGGGTGAGCTGCTAGAGCCAAAGCTAAATCATTGCTTAAATTAGTAATACGAGTTAGTTTCACTCCTTTGGCGGGTTTAAAAGCATATTGAGTTACAGTTGGCCCGACCCTTATTTCACCCATATCTACTTCTATGCCAAAATTTTGAAAAGTTTCTTTTATAGTTTGAGCGTTAGCTACAATATCCCCTGAAGTTGGTTTGCTTTTTTTAACATTTAATAAATTTAATCCAGGTAATCTGTAGTTTCTTTTTGGGCGTTTAATTTCTATTTTTTCTGTTTCATCCTCTTCTTCTTCCTCCCCCTCTTCATCATCTTGTTTTGCTAATTTTTTTCTAGTGAATAAATTTGGTTTTATTTCATTTTCTTCCCCTTCTTCTTCTTCTTCATCATCTTCTTCATCTTCCTCCTCCTCTTTTCTTCCATCGTTTATTTTTACTTGGTTTTTAATAAATAAACCAAAGAAATCAATAATTTTTTTACCAAACCATCCAAGTAATAAAAAAAATCTTTTGTGGAGGTAAACTATTTGAGTGAGAGTGGTATTAAATAAAAATATAATTGAAATTAAAATTAGTCCAGCAAATATTACAGTTGCTCCCCAATAATTTAAGTAAGTTGATAAAGGCCAAGCCAAAGCCAAGCCAGCTAAACCACCTCCATATCCTTGCATGGCTAGATCAACCATTTGTGAAGTTGAGTTTTGTAAATGTACTAATCCATTAAAACTTAGAAAAAATAAAATAGATCCAAGCAGATGAGTGGGGCGATATTCATAATCTAAATTTTTAACAATGAGAATCGCAACAATAATAATAACGGCTGGGAATACATACCTAACTTGACCAAAGACTATGGCTAATAGGGCATCAATGAATTCTCCAGCTATTCCAGCTAGATTAAAAAAACTTAGAGTTGATAGTCCTCCAACTATTAAAAGAAAAATAGCCAACATTCCTCGGCTTACATCTGAGTTAAAACTAAATTTTTCCCAAAATGATAGTTTTCTTTTTTTTCTGCGTCTTCCCATATTTTTTATTTTATATAAGCAGTGTCTATTATATCAGATTTGAAACACTCAAACAAGAAAAATCCTGCCTCAGCTGAGGCAGGGAAGTATAAAAGTGATTGAGGTTTTGTTTTTTATTCAAGTTCGCTTATTGGAACCAGGTTGCTTGCGGGGACAGAGGGAAAAGTTTCTTCTCTTTCTGCTAGCCTGCTCAACACTGGGTCGTCACACCCTTTGCTGGAGATAGGGGTGTGGATGGAAACAGCACCTTTTAATGCTGTTGTACAGGAATAGGTGAGGCATTTTCCCTTTGCAGGGCATTGTTTACACATATCTATTGCTGTTGTTTCTGGGACTAGGGAGATCTGTTTTCCTAGTATGCGCTGACAATTCGGTCCACCTAGATATTTTACCTGAATCATGGAGTGCTCCTTTAAGGGGGGTCGGGGTTTGGATATCCTGCCTATCGGCTGCGTAAAGGTTTGCATGTTTTAACTAACGAGCCAAATGTAAAAACATATACTGGGCAAAATAATGCCGCAATAAGAGAGAGAAAAGTTTTTAAAATCTGATCCGGTTGAGACATCAAATCTTCCGCAGCCAACAGGGAGGACATTGCTAGTATAATTTTATATTGTTTAAAAATTTTGTCAAGAGAATAAAATATATATGAAGTTTGTTTTGTTATTTTGAGCAGGGTATTGTCATCCTGAGCGGAGTATAGTCATCCTAGGTAGGGATACTGTCATTCTGAGGAATCGAAGAATCTAAAGTCGTGATATAAGATCCTTCGGTTCCTCAGGATGACAGTTTATTTTGCTGGTTACAATAAAATATCAGGATGACAGTAATGCTAATAGTTTACGTCTCTATATATGTGATATTTTATTCTGTGGATAAGTTGTTTATAAGATTTTAATAATTTTATATTTTGGCTTAGGTTAGCTAAAAAACAGTACTTTCTTGACAAAGGGTTATCCACTTGTTCTCATTTGACAAAATACTAGTTTTAGGCTAAAATATAGGCGATTTCATAAAAAAACTTATTTAAAAGGTTCTTTGAGCTAAAATATCGTTCTAAAATACCTTATCTTAGCCAAAACTTAGCGTGGCGAGGCACTTAAACTTCCTTTGCTATGCGCAAGGTAACCCCAAAACCTCATGTTATCCTTGCTGATTTACAGCTCAAATTAAAGAAAAATGAAAATCCGACTACAGTCAGGGTTATTTTTTGTTCTAGTTTAATAAAAAAATAAACTTTAAAAATTAAAGATTTAAAAAATATCTTATGCCTACTGCTATTTTTAAAAGACAGCCTCTGAAGACACAAGAAAGAAAGTTTTTTACTAACAAAAGGGAAGCCATGCCGGTGCCCGATCTTATCGAGGTACAAAAGAGTTCTTATAACTGGTTTTTAAAAACCGGTATCAAAGAACTTTTAGAAGAAGTTTCTCCAATGGCCGATTTTAGTGGACGTGATTTGGAGATTTATTTAGAAGATTATTATATAGATGAACCTCGTTTTGATGAAGTAGTATGTCGTGATAGAAATATCACTTACGAAGCTCCTTTGCGTATTACTGCTAAACTTATAAATCAAAAAACAAAAAAAGAAAGATCTCAAGAAATTTATTTAGGCGATGTACCTTTGATGACTAGCAGAGGAACTTTTGTGGTTAATGGTATTGAACGTGTAGTTGTATCTCAGCTTATCAGATCAGCTGGTGCTTTTTTTACAGCTGAAAATGTTAGAGGCCGTCGTTATTACGGAGCAAAAGTTATTCCAAATAGAGGTGCTTGGATAGAAATAGAAACAGATCAAAATAATGTTTTGTGGATTAAGGTAGATAGAAAAAGAAAAGTAGCCGCTACTTCATTGTTGCGTGCTTTTGGCTATGAAACAGATGAAGAAATATATGAATTGTTTAAAGATGTTAATACTCATCCTGAAATTAATTATATAGAAGAAACAATCAAAAAAGATGTAGCCACTAATGAAGAAGAAGGTTTGATAGAAGTTTATAAAAGAATTCGTCCAGGTGATTTGGCTACTTCTGACAATGCCAAGAGTTTGATTCATGCCACCTTTTTTAATTTTGATAGATATGATTTGGGTGATGTTGGTCTTTACAAATTCCGCAATCGTTTTGGTGAAGATTTGGATAAAGGCAAAGATAAAAAAGAAGCTAGAGTTTTGTCTCCTGAAAAACTAGCCATGGTTTTAAAAGAAATTATTAGATTAAATGTGAGTCAAGAAGCACCTGATGATGTAGATCATTTGGGTAATAGGCGTATTAGAGCTGTGGGTGAATTAGTACAAAACAGATTTAGAGTAGGTTTGGCTAGAATGGAAAGAATAGTTAAGGATAGAATGAGTACTTTTGAAGAAGAAAAATTAGTTCCAAATAAATTAATAAATGCTCGTCCAGTTACTAGTGCTGTCAAAGAGTTTTTTATGAGCTCTCAACTTTCTCAGTTTATGGATCAAACTAATCCATTGTCAGAGTTAGAACATAAAAGACGTTTATCAGCTTTGGGGCCAGGTGGTTTGTCTCGTGATAGAGCTGGGTTTGAAGTTCGTGATGTGCATACTACTCATTATGGTAGAATTTGTCCGATTGCTACTCCCGAAGGACCAAATATTGGTTTGGTAAATCATTTAGCTAGTTATTCTAGAGTTAATCGATATGGATTTTTAGAAACTCCTTACAGAAAATTATTAAGAGAAGTAAAGAATGAAGAAAAATTAACCGAAGGTCAAATTTTAAGAGGTGATTTGGGCGGTGTAAAAGATGGAACAAAAATAACAAAAGAAATTGCAAAAAAATTAGCTGGTAAAAAAGATATTAAAATAGTGCCAGTTAAACCTCGCATGACTCCTGAAATTGTATATTTGAATTCTTTTAAAGAAGAAAAATCAATTACCACTACGGCCAGTATTGAAATAGATGAGGATGGTCATTTTGTTGAAGAAAATTTAGCTGCTAGACTTTATGGTGAACCTGGTATTTCAAAAGCTGATGATGTTGAATATGTTGATGTAGCTTCTAATCAGATTTTGAGTGTGGCCACATCTTGTATTCCTTTCTTGGAACATGATGATGCTACCCGTGCTTTAATGGGAACAAACATGCAAAGACAAGCTGTGCCTTGTATTAAACCAGAAACTCCTTTGGTTGGAACAGGTATGGAAAGAAATGCTGCTTATTATTCTGGTCATATGGTATTAGCTGGTATGGATGGCGAGATTAAAGCTGTTGATGGTGGACATATAATTTTAAAAGATAAAAAAGGCGAAGAAAAAGAATATCAGTTGAATAAGTTTGTTCGTTCTAACGCTGCTTCTTGTATCAACCAACATCCAATAATAAATGTTGGGGACAAAGTTAAGCAGGGTCAGGAGCTAACAGACGGGCCATGTATTGCTGAAGGAGAATTATCAGTTGGACAAAACATGTTAGTCGCCTATATGGTTTGGGATGGTTTTAACTATGAAGATGCGGTAATTGTTTCTGAAAGAGTAGTGCAAAAAGATAGATATACTTCTGTGCATATTGAAAATTATTCAATTGATGTTCGTGATACGAAACTTGGTTCTGAGGTTATCACCTCTGACATTCCAAATGTTTCTGAAGAAAAATTAAAAAATTTAGATAGCGAAGGTATTGTTCGTGTTGGAGCCGAAGTAAAATCCGGTGATATTTTGGTAGGTAAAATTACCCCAAAAGGTGAAACAGAATTGTCTGCTGAAGAAAGATTACTTCGCGCTATCTTTGGTGAAAAAGCTAGGGATGTTCGTGATTCATCTTTATATTTAGAACATGGTGAACATGGAAAAGTGATTGATGTGAAAATTTTCTCTGCTGAAAATGGAGATAAGCTTGAGCCAGGGGTTACAAAAAAAGTTCAAGTAACAGTGGCTGACATGAGAAAAATTCAAGTAGGGGATAAGATGGCTGGTCGTCATGGTAATAAAGGTGTTATTTCTCGTGTAGTTCCAGCCGCTGACATGCCGTTTTTAGAAGATGGTACTCCAGTTGATATTATTTTGTCACCACTGGGTGTTATTTCTCGTATGAACTTGGGTCAGTTGTTAGAAACTCATTTGGGTTTAGCTGCCAATGCTTTGGGTTATAAATCAGCTACTCCAGTTTTGAATGGTGTTACTGAAGATCAAATAGTGGGAGAATTAAAACAAGCCGGTCATCCAATTGATGGTCAAGTTCAATTATACGATGGTAGAACTGGCGAAGCTTTTGATAAAAAAACTACTGTGGGTTATAACTATATGTTAAAACTTAACCACATGGTTGAAGATAAACTTCATCAACGCTCTATTGGTCCTTACAGTTTAATAACTCAACAACCTTTGGGTGGTAAAGCTCAGTTTGGTGGCCAACGTTTTGGAGAAATGGAAGTTTGGGCTTTGGAAGCTTATGGAGCTGCTCATACTTTGCAAGAAGTTTTGACTATTAAATCTGATGATGTTCCAGGACGTTCTAAAGCTTATGAATCTATAATCAAAGGGGAAGAAATTAAAAAAGTTAATTTACCAGAATCATTTAATGTTTTAGTTAGAGAAATGAAAGGTTTGGGTTTGGATGTAGAACTTTTAAAACAAACAGAATCTGGAAAATATTTGCCTGTCTCTGAGGTCGAGAGTATAAAAAAGGCACGAGAAAAAATTGAATCGGGAGATCGGTCAGAAAGTGGAGATAAGGAATAATATTAACTATAAAAATATAATAATATGATTAAAGATTATACTAACAACTCCGCTGATTTTGATGCTATTAGACTACGCTTAGCTTCACCAGAAGTAATAATGAATTGGTCCCATGGAGAAGTGAGTAAACCTGAAACAATAAATTATCGTACTCAGAAACCAGAAAAGGGTGGTCTGTTTGCTGAAGAAATTTTTGGGCCGACCAAAGATTATGAATGTTATTGTGGTAAGTATAAAAAAATTCGTTTCAAAGGTATAGTTTGTGATCGTTGCGGAGTAGAAGTTACCAGCTCTCTTGTTCGTCGCGAAAGAATGGGACATATAAAATTGGCTACCCC
The DNA here is from genome assembly GCA_964624315.1 of uncultured Gammaproteobacteria bacterium. Classification (GTDB taxonomy): domain Bacteria; phylum Patescibacteriota; class Patescibacteriia; order Magasanikbacterales; family GWA2-37-8; genus CAZUWJ01. The sequence continues at coordinate 27,084 of CAZUWJ010000002.1, read as the reverse complement.
GGTTGCTCATATTTGGTTTTTGCGATCAGTACCTTCAAAGATAGGTTTGGTTTTGGATCTTAGTGTGATGGCTTTGGAAAAAGTTGTATATTTTGCTTCTTTTATTATTAATAGTGTTGATGAAGAAGCTAAAAAACAAACTCAAGAACAATTACGCCAAGAATATAAACAAAAAAGAAAACAAATCACCAAAGAAGTAGAAAAAACTTTAGAAGGTTTAAGAGAAAGTAAAGTTCCAGTGGCTGATATGGAGTCTGCTCAACATGAAGGTGAAAGAAAAATAAAATCTTTAGAAGAAGATTTTCAAAGAGCTGATAAAGAATTAAAAGAAATTCAACTTTTAAATATTATTTCAGAAAATAAATATCAAGAATTATCTCTTCGTTTTGGTCATTTGTTTGAAGCTTCTATCGGGGCTGACGCAATTGATAATTTATTAAAAAGAGTAAACTTAAAACAAACAATTGAAGATTTGAATGAATTACAAAAGAAAAGTAAAGGGGCTAAGTTAGAAAGAATTATTAGACGCAAAAAATTATTAAAAAGTTTATTTAATAATGATATTGAGCCATCTTGGATGATAATGAAAGCTATCCCAGTTATACCACCAGATTTGCGTCCGATGGTGGCCTTGGATGGTGGTCGTTTTGCTACTTCTGATTTGAATGATTTATATCGTAGAGTTATCAACCGTAACAATCGTTTAAAAAGATTAATGGATTTAGATGCTCCGGAAGTAATTTGTCGTAATGAAAAAAGAATGTTGCAAGAAGCAGTTGATGCTTTGATTGATAACAATGCCAGACATTCCAAAACAGTTATGGCTGCTACTGGTCAAAAAAGACAACTTCGTTCTTTGGCTGATATTTTAAAAGGTAAACAAGGTCGTTTCCGTCAGAATTTGCTTGGTAAACGTGTTGATTATTCTGGTCGTTCAGTTATTGTGGTTGGTCCTAAGCTGAATATAGATGAATGTGGTTTACCAAAAAGAATGGCTTTGGAATTATTTAAACCATTTGTAATGAGTGAAATTATTAAAAGAGAACTAGCTCATAATGTTCGTAGTGCTGGTCGTTTTGTTGACGCTGAGCATGATGAAGTTTGGGATATTTTAGAAGAATTAACCAAAACAACTCGCGTGTTATTGAACCGTGCTCCGACTTTGCATCGTTTGGGCATTCAAGCTTTTCATCCAAAATTAGCTGAAGGAAAAGCTATCCAATTGCATCCTTTAGTTTGTACGGCTTTTAATGCTGATTTTGATGGGGATCAGATGGCTGTGCATTTGCCTTTGACTGCTGAAGCTCGTTGGGAAGCTGATAATTTGATGGCTGCTGAAAAGAACTTATTAAAACCAGCGACTGGTCAGCCGGTTATTACTCCAAAACAGGATATTGCGTTAGGTGCTTATTATTTAACTCGTTATCAAATTGGAGAAGAAGAAAAAGAAGTAAAAAAATATTATTATAGTGAAAAAGATGCTTTGCTAGCTTACAAAGCTAGGCTAGTAACTTTGCATGAAAAAGTAAGAGTACGTTTTACTGATTTGAGTAAGTTTCCACCTGAACATGATGGTATGATAGATACTTCAATAGGTAGAATAATTTTTAATAGTATTATTGAAGAAAAGTTACCGTATTTTAATGAAATTATAAATGTAAAAAAATTAGCTAATATTATTAGACTATATTTGGAACATTACAACCAAGAAGAAACAGCTGCCTTTTTGGATAGGTTAAAAAATCTTGGTTATAAATATGTGACTAAGTCTGGCTACTCTTTAGGCATGAAAGATTTTCCTTTGATTGTAGAGAAAAAGAAAATCTTAGCAGAAAGTGATAAGAAAGTTTTAGTTATCGAAGAACAATATCAAGAAGGTTTGTTAACTGACTCAGAAAGAAAAGCAAAAGTATTAGATATTTGGACAACTTCAAAAGAAGCGGTGGTTGCTAACAGCAAAGGAATCTTAAGTCAAGACGGACCAGTATTTGCTATGATTGATTCTGGTGCTCGTGGTAGCTGGGGACAGCTTGGTCAGGTTATTGGTATGAAAGGTTTGGTAGTATCACCTTCTGGAGATATTATTGAATTGCCAGTAAAAGGAAACTTTAAAGAAGGATTTGATACTTTAGAATTTTTTATTTCTTCTCATGGTACTAGAAAAGGTTTGTCTGATACTGCTTTGCGTACAGCTGGTGCTGGTTATCTAACTCGTCGTTTGGTAGATGTGGCTCAAGACGTAGTGGTTTTAGAAGATGATTGTGGATCAGTAGAAGGTGAGCTTTTAACCATAGAACAATCAAAAGTAATGGGTGAAAAATTATCAGACAGAGTTTGGGGTAGATATGTAATGGAAAATGTTAAAGCTGGTCGCAAAGTAATAGTAAAAGCAGGCGAAATCGTGGATGATAAAGCTGCTCGTTTGATAGATGAAAATGCTATTGATAATATTATGGTGAGAACAATTTCTCGTTGTAAATTACCAAAAGGTGTTTGCCGAAAATGTTATGGCTTTGATTTATCTCACAACAAACCAGCCGAACTAGGTGCATCTGTTGGTGTTATTGCCGCTCAATCCATTGGTGAGCCTGGTACGCAGTTGACTCTTCGTACTTTCCATACTGGTGGTGTTGCTGGTGGAGATATTACCCAAGGTTTGCCTCGTGTTGAAGAATTGTTTGAAGTTAGAAACCCAAAACATCAAGCAGTCTTGGCTGAAGTTGATGGTAGGGTAGAATTAGAAGACGCTGATGGTAAGATAATAACTTCTCCAAGTGGTAAAAAGATTTTTGAAGGAAAGCGTGGTCAAAAAATTGCTAAACTTCATTTTGAAGGCATGGATGAAAAGAAAATTAAATTTACCAAAGAAGATGAAGTGTTGGTGGCTGATGGTGATAAAATATCAAAAGATAAAGTATTAATAGTTCGTGGCGCATCAGGTGAAGAAGTAAAAGTTAGTTATGATAGTGAGGTAAAAATAGATAAGAGGACTATAATTTTGACTTACAAAGGACCAAAAGTTAGAGAATATATTATTCCACTTGGTTATAAGTTGTATGTTAAAGATGGTGATACTGTAGAAAAAGGACAAAGAATAACTAATGGTAGTATTAATTTACAACAGTTATATGAATTAACTGATAAGGATGAAGTTCAAAGATATATTATAGAAGAAGTACAGCATATCTATTCTTCTCAAGGACAAAAAGTGAATGACAAACATGTTGAGCTTATTGTTCGTCAAATGTTTAGTCGTGTATATATAGAAGATTCGGGTGACACAGATTTGTTACCAGGAGAAATAGTTGAAAAAGCTCAATTTGTATATTCAAATCGTATGGTTAAAAAAGAAGGTGGTAAAGTAGCCGCTGCCAGAGAGCTTTTATTGGGTATTACAAAAGTTTCTTTGAGTACTCAAAGTTTCTTGAGCTCTGCTTCTTTTCAAGAAACCGCAAAAGTACTTATCAATACTGCTATTACTGGTAAAGTTGATTATTTGGAAGGTTTAAAAGAAAATGTGATTATAGGTCGTTTGATTCCGGCTGGTACAGGCTTTAAACAATAAGAATTAAAAAAACACCTCATCTGTTAATCAACAGATGAGGTGTTTTGATTTAAGAGGTATTAATGCTTTGTTGGTTGATTAAAATCCTTTAAAATGTTAAGTTATAACTATATTTAATTTAAACAAATATGTCAGGACATTCAAAATGGAGTACAATCAAAAATAAAAAAGGCAAAGCTGACGTGGCTCGTAGTAACCTTTTTTCTAAATTATCAAAGGCTATTATGGTAACTGCTCGTAGTGGAGGAGGAGATTTAGACACCAACTTTGCCCTACGTCTAGCAATAGAAAAAGCTAAAAAAGCCAGCATGCCAAAAGATAATATTGAAAGGGCTGTTAAGTCTGGGTCAGGAGAATTAAAAGGTCAACAGATTGAGGAGGCTATTTACGAAGGTTATGGGCCAAGTGGTGTGGCAATTTTAGTGACTATTTTGACTGATAATAAAAACAGAACTCTGCCAGCGGTAAAGAGTATATTTTCCAAGGCAGGCGGTTCCCTGAGTAGTACTGGTAGCGTCCAATGGATGTTTGAGAGAAAGGGGCAGGCAGTTATTTTAAAATCAGATTTAGAAAATAAGGAGATGGATAAAGATGATTTTGAATTAGAAATGATTGAGGTCGGGGCTGATGATATTGATTTTGGTGATGATGAAATAATAATACAAACAAAATTAGAAGATTTAAAAAATATTTTAGAAAAATTAAAAGAAATGAATTTGGATATAGAAGATTCTGGTTTGGTGTGGGAAGCAAAAGACAAGGTGCCTGTTGATGATATGACGCGAGAAAAAATATCTAAACTTTTTGATAAGTTAGAAGATAACGATGACGTAGAAGATTATTTTACAAATGCAGATTAGGGAGTAATAATTTAAAATTAAACTTTTATGCCCGAAGATACAATTTTAGGGATTGATCCTGGATATGACCGAATGGGTTATGGTGTTATTAAGCACGTAAAGGGTGAGTGGAAATTACTTGGTTATGGTTGTGTCCAGACGAGCAAAGACCAGACAATGTCGGAACGCTTGCTTGAAATTAGTAATGACCTACAAAGCATCATAACAAAATATAAACCAATTGCGGTTGGAGTAGAAGATTTATTTTTTTCTAAAAATGTTAAAACAGCTATCAAAGTAGCCGAGGCCAGGGGAGTGATATTATGTTCTGCCCAAAAGAATAAATTAGAGATTTTTGAATTTACTCCTTTGCAAATAAAACAACAAATCGCCGGCAATGGTCGGGCAGACAAAACTCAAGTTCAGATTTTATCAGCGATGATGCTTGGTTTAAAAGATAAATTAAAACAAGATGATGCAGCGGACGCGGTGGCGGTGGCGATATGCGCTGGGCAAAAATATTTAAATGAACAAAAAATAAAATAATCTCGCTAAAAGCGAGATTATTTTATTAATATATTAGGATAAAAGAAACTACAGTTTAAACTGTAGTTTCTTTTATTGCTTCTCCCACTAGATAACCTGTGCTCCAGGCTATCTGCAGATTATATCCGCCAGTTGGTCCGTCAATGTCTAGAATCTCTCCGGCAAGGTATAGGTTGTTTATTATTTTTGATTTACAAGTTTTAGGATCAATCTCCTTTGTGCTTACTCCGCCTGTAGTTATGATGGCTTTATTCCAACCTTCTAATTCTAAAAAAGTTAATTCAAATTCTTTTAAAAGTTTTATTAATTTTTTTCTTTCTTCTTTTGTAATTTCGTTTATTTTTTTATTTTCTTTGATACCTGACAAGCCTATTATAACTGGAATAAGTTTTTTTGGTAATAATTTATCTAAACTATTTTTAAATTGTTTGTTTTTTTGTTCTTCAAAATCTTTTTGTATCCTTTTATCTAGAGTAGGGTAGTCTAGCGCTGGTTTAAAATCTATTTTTATTTTTAAACCATTCTGTTTGTATTTTAAAATATTTTTACTTAGGTTTAATACTATTGGTCCGCTTAGACCGTTCCCAGTAAATAAGGCTTCACCAAAATAGGAAGCTAGTTTTTTTGTGTTCCACAAACTTATTTCTACATTTTTTAAACTTAGCCCTTCTAATTTTTTAACTAATTTTTCTTTCGTTAGTATGGGGGTCAAAGCAGGCTGAGGGCTGACGATAGTGTGACCCATTTTTTCTAACCATTTATAAGCATCCCCAGTTGAGCCAGTGGTAGGATATGATTTCCCCCCAGTTGAGATTAAATAATTATCAGCTACAATTTCTTCATTATTTTCTAATATAATTTTTTCTATTTTATTTTTATTTAGCATTATCTTTTTGACTGGACTATTTAATCGTATCTCAACTTTGTTTTTATTTAAATATTTTTTTAATATTCCTAAAACATCGGCTGAATGATCAGAGACAGGGAAGACTCTGTTACCACGCTCTACTTTTGTTGGCAGTCCATGAGATTCAAAAAAATCTATGGTATCAATGTTATTAAATTTATTAAAAGCAGAATGTAAAAAGTTTCCGTTTGATCCATAAACTTGGATTAGTTTTTTTAAATCGTCCTCTGCATTAGTAATATTACACCTGCCTTTACCAGTAATGAGTAATTTTAAACCTAGACGAGAATTTTTTTCTAACAAAACAACCTGAGAACCGAGTTCTCCAGCGTGTCCACCAGCCATCATTCCAGCCGGGCCTCCGCCTATTACGGCTAAGTTATAATTTTTATTCATGTTATTTTTTAACTACCCTTATATCTTTTATACCAAAAATTATAAGTGCTAACATTACTAATTTTAAAATATAGTGACCATTTAAATCTATAAAGTTTTTAGTCATAGGAGTAATGCTACCGACTAATAGGTGAGTTAAAATACCAATTGGTAAAGTTAAGAATACCCAACTTTTTTTGGGTATTTGTAATTTTATTTTTAAAAAAAGTTTGGAGAGTAGCGGGGCTAATAAATATATAACCACAAACGAAGCCACGAAATCAAAAATAGCATATCCACCGATGCGAAATTGTCTAAGGAATTCTATGGTAGCCATAAGTTTATTTTTAGATTGTTTAATAAAATATTCGTAAGGTTTTTAGTTTGATATATTTTTATTTAGTTTTCGTATTTTTCAATAAATTCTTCTTGGATATAATCAGGTAAAATTGAAATCAATTCTGCTTTAGGGATTCCTCTACGTCCAAATTCTTTGATAAAAGCATCTCCGTGCCCTACTACCCAATCACCATCAATTTCATGAGCATAATTAAAAATCATTGCCCTTAATAATTTTTCAGGTATGTGGGGGAGAACCTCTTCTGATTTATTTTGGTGCACAGCATCGATAACGCCAAACATCTGATCAGTCCAGTTTAACTGTCCGTTATTATCATTATGATCTACAGATGGCCACTCTACTTTTGCCCAATCGTGTTTAGGTTGTGGTTTTTTGTAAAGTTCATTCATATTTTAATTTTTTAAACACAAGATAATATTAGAGGGAGGGAAGAGGTAAATTATGTTTTCATTTTTTTACGTATTTTCCCCCAGATTACTCCTATAAAAGCCATGGCGATTGCTATTCCAATCAAAGCTTCAACTAAGTAGCTAATTGAAATAAGGTCGTTTATCATCTGTGTTGCAGTTGATATAAAATCGTTTAATATCTTCACTGGAGCCTCCTTACTTTCTTCCCTCTAATATTATCTTGTGTTAGATTGTCGAGTTTTTTATTACTTTAGTATAACAATTGCTGTAGTTTTAGGCAAATCAACAAGTTAGAGATTTATAAATAAAATACCGGTAATTACCGGTATTTTATTATTAATTTTTCTTATCTCTTTTTGTAATTTGGGGTTAAACTATTTTGACATATTTTTTAATTTTATCAAAAATTTCTTTATAGTTAATCGTTGTAAAGTCATTAGTATTGACTTCTATTATAGGGCAATTAATTTCAAGTGGCAATGATTCGTCCTCCATGCCTTTTCTTAAATTGGTGTCTGTTAATAGATGGTCGTTGTGTCCAGGGTGTCTATCTATAAGTATTCTTTTTTTAAATCTTTCAACCGCGATATCTAAATTAGTTATACATCTGATTTGTATACTATTAATGTTGTATGTTTCTTTAAATTTTTTAAATATTTTTTCGTCAAATTGTGGTTTAAAATTACTTTCTAGGATTATGTCATTACCATTTGATATTTGTTCTTTGGCAAAATTATAAAATATTTTATAACTAGCCTCGTCATAATCTCTTGATGTTTTTAAATTATCACAACCTAGCACGTCGTACAAAGTTTCTTTGATGTCGTCTTTATGAATGACTGGTATTTTTAGTTGTTTTGCAATTTTTTTTGCGAGAGTTGTTTTGCCAGAGCCAGATGGCCCGGCGATTACTATTATCATAGGTTATTTTGTTTTTTGTCGTTCGTTCAATCGGGGGGCAAATTCGACAATCACCAATTATCTCAATAAATTTAATTTAGTGCATCCCAAATTTGTTCCTCTTCAAAACTCCATTCTAGCATTTTTTTGAAGATTTTCATGTTGATAAATTTGTGAAGACTTTTTTGAATAGTGTACTTGTGTTCAGTTTTTGGATGTTTAACTAAAACATGGCTTCCTTTGCCATGTTTTGATTCTACAACTAGGTCTAGCTTGTGACATGCCTTAATCCATTGAGATTGTGTAATATCAGAAAAGCTTCTACTAGGCATAAACGTTTTGTTTTATTGTGACAGGCTCGTTGTTTCCTCGTAAAAGTGTATCACTGCAGAGGTAAGAAGGAATTTCAAAATAAGTAAAAACAGCATCTTTTATACTAGAAGAAATATTTTGAGTGCTAGTACCACCTGTAATAATGCCATCAACATTTGTAGATTCAGCAGTCCAAGATCCATCTGGATATTGTTCAATTTTAAATTCTACACTGCCAATTGTATCAATTTCTTTTTTCATTTTGATCACAAGCTTATCATTGGCTTCGTTGAATTTATAGCCCATTTTTCTCGCTAGATTAGATAAATTGTATATGTATCTATTTAGACGCATAAAATTGGTATTTATTTTATTGCTTGTATTATATCATAAGTTTAGGTATTTTACATAGTCTATGCTTGTTTGTCAAGGTGTGTAGTGTAAAATTTGGCTAGAATAAGAGTTTATTTTGTTTTTTATATTTTGTATTATATAATGTTTATTTCTGATCGTTATTGTATTTTTGAATAAGTTGAATATCTTTAAGGTCTTTTTTTCTGCCAAATTGAGTTTTCAATCTTTTTATTTAATTTTTTCTGACATCCATAATACATTACCATCTGGATCTTTAAATTGCGTGAGGATAACACCGTCTTTATTCCTTTTGTCACATCGATTTGTTATCGCCACATTATTTTCTTCAAGTAATTTTGTTGCTTCTTCACAGTTATCAACTGGAAAACCAATTCCAGGCACTGGGTCAAGGGTGCATTTTAAAGCCAAGCTTACCTTGTCGTTTAGTTTGAGCTCAGACCATTCATCTGTTTGATATTCTAGCTCAAATCCCAATTTTTTATTATAAAATTCTACTGTTTTACTCATATCCTTTACATGGATACAGAAGTGACTTATTTTTTTCTTCATACGTTTATAAATTAAGAATAATTAAAGATTAAATAGAGTTTTATTTATTTAGTATAACCACCCTCACCTTAACCCTACACACCACCCTCGCAATAAATATAGTAAAATCATCATAAACAATAAAATAATAGTTAGTTTACCAATTGTTGGCTTACCTTAGTATTCTTTGAAATTTTCCCTAAAATATGCTAAAATATGAGCATATTAGCTTACTTTAGTATAGCAATTATGGTGTTTTTGGGCAAATAAAGTAAGTGGACAATGCGTTTATGTAAAATAGTATGGTCGATAGACTAGTCTATCGACCATACTATCGATTAGTCTAAAATGAAAATTATGAAAAAAGAAAAAAATAAGATTTTTCTCCGCCACCCGGCGGATCAGGATGACAGTGAAGTAATTAGCAAAGAAAAATTTGTTTTGGTGATACCTTCTGTTCGTTCGGGGCATAATGTTGGGGCGATGTTTAGAACGGGGGACGCTTTTGGGGTAGATAAAATATATATTTGTGGATATACGGTTACTCCTCCTCACCCTCAGTTAGACAAAGTCTCTCTAGGAGCAGAAACATGGATTCCTTGGGAGCAAAAGAAACAAACAGGGCGTTTGCTCAAAAAATTGAAAAAACAAGGTTTTAATATTGTAGCATTGGAGCAGACAGAAAAAAGCGTTGATATTACAAAGTGGAAACCAAAATTTCCGCTAGCTTTGGTGTTGGGTAATGAAGTTAGAGGAGTTGATAAAAAATTATTAGATTTGTGTGATACTCATATAGAGATTCCAATGCAAGGCAAAAAAGAAAGTTTGAATGTTTCTGTCGCTGCGGGCGTTGCGATGTATGAGATAAGCAGGTATAATAAGTAGTAGTTTTCACTTAGAACTAAAAAATTTTATGCCTCAATCAACAATTTCAATTTTTAGACATTTGTATCAACATCTTCCTCCTTTATTTCCTAAAGAAAAAAAAGAGGAAATGAAAAATGCTCTAGAGCAATTGGAAAACAATAAAGAAGTTGAGCGAGAACAGGCAGAGGATACCGCTGTTTCTTTTGGTTATGAGGTTTGGCCATATAACCAGGCTTTTAAAGAGTTTTTGGCTATAAACGAGGGGAAAATGGGTGATCATTTTTTCTTGCCTTTGCTTAGTCCGGATTTGAGAGAAAAGTATGAAGATTTTTTAGAAATGGGTGGAAGTTTTAAAGAATTGCACTCTGGTCGTCCGGCTGATTTTTTTGAGAGTAGCGAGCGAGTAGAATTATGTAAAGTGTTGGTAGAAATGGAAATAAAATTAAAAGAATATACCGCCAATCAAATAGTTTTAAAATTAAAAGATAAATATTTTAAAAGAGTAGATGAGTTTGTAGAAATTTTGAATAATATTAAAAAAGAATTTGAAAAATTGGAAAGTTTGGCAGAGGGGGAGCAAGAGCATCCTGTTTTAGTGCAAGAAATAAAATCAAAAATTCGTAGTTTTGAAGAGGGGTTGTGTTTGCTTGGTCCAGACTTAGATTATAGCGCCGTGTGTCAGAGTAATGATTTTTTTGTAGACAGACAAGTGCATTTAAATAATTTGAAAGGTATTCAGTTGGTAAAGGATATAGATATATTAAAATAAAATAAAAATCCCTAGAGAGATACCTCTCTAGGGATTTTTTGTTTGTCTGTGCTTAGTTCATCTAGTAGAAATTGTCATGCTGATCCGCCGGGTGGCGGAGAAGAATCTTAAATACGTTGTTAGATCCTTCGATACCTCAGGATGACAATGTTCCTTGCCTGCTGACAGACAGGCGCTCAGGATGACAAAGTTTTTTATTTTGATTTGTATTGTTCTATCATTTTTATAACACCCGCTTTGTTTAGTAATCCGTTTTGAGCACCTTGTTTTTGGATGAGCCCTGAGCTGTTAGCTGTGCCCCATAACAAACATTCTTTAATATTTTTGTTATTTATTTTGCCAGCCAAATATCCACTGGCAAAAGCATCTCCAGCTCCAGTTTTGGCTACAACTGGTACTGGAAAAGGTTTTTGAAAGTAAATTTTTTTATTGTCGTCTGCCCAAGAACCTTTGTTGCCATTAGTTATAACTACTTCTTTTACTCCTAAATTTAATAATTTTTTGGCCAAGCCTTCCATAGAAAAAGATCTGGTTAAGCCTAATATTTTTTCTGCCTCTTCTTTGTTAACAAACAGTAAGTCCGCTTTTGGTATTATTTCTTTTATACTATTTAATCCGTATTTTATCATAAATGACCCAGGGTTAATCGCTAATCTGACAGTTGGGTGTTTGGATAAGTGTTCTAACATTTTTCTTTGCATGTCTTCAAAACCTTTGCTCAAAGAAGTGTAATATATCCACCCGCAGGTTGGGACTTTTTTTGGCCAGACATAGTTTTTCTTTTTAGAATAGGATAGTATTGTTCTTTCGCCTTTGTAATTTAAAATTACTGAATAACGAGTTTCATTTTTTTTATCAAAAGTTATATGAGCAGTATCTATTTTATGTTTTTTTAATTCGTTTAAAATAAATTTTCCTCGGGTGTCTTTGCCGACGGTCCCTAGTAGGGCGGTTTTTAAACCTAATTTTTGTAAACCGACCGCGACATTGGCAGCGTTTCCTCCCAAAGCTTGAAAACTGTCAGACACTGGTATTTTGTGACCATAATTTAGGCAAATTTTTTGATTTTTGTCTTCTAGTGTCCAGTCGATATCGTCATGATCTATTTTGATGTGAGTATCTACTAAGGGGTCGCCGATTGTAATTACTTTATACATAGAATTATTTTTTATTTACCTGTTCCTTGTGGTATCCCAAGACGATTTCTATAAATTCTACTAAACTTGAAATACCTAAGCCGAGCATTGCGATGATAAAAATAATATTTTTAATCCAAATAGCATAAGACAAAAGACAAAGAGAGGCAATTAACAAAACAGCATCTTGTTTTTTTTCTGCTTTTAAAAAAACAGAGTAAGCCATTAGTATAATCCCAATAAAAGCAACAATGTAGATAATTGTTTCTAGAGGGCCGTTTGGTAAATTTGGTAAAAAACCAGATAAAGGAGGCATAAATTTATTTTTTAATTTAAAATTATTTCTTTTTTAATGTATAAATTTCGTATAAAGAAGCTAGGGTAAAAATAATTTGTAATGGTATAAAAATTGGATCTTTTAAATAAATGCTGTATGCCAAGAGAAATATTCCACCAAAAATAAATAGATATGTTTGGCTAATTCTTTTTTTGGTTAGAACCCCAAGAGTTATTAATATTAACCCAGTAGCACCTATTACCTTTATTAAGTATACCATATTATGCCAATTTATTTATATATTCAATTGCTGATAAAGCACCGATTATGCCTTGTCCAGAAGCAATACCAATTTGTTTGTAAGGAATGTCAGTCACATCTCCAGCGGCAAAAATACCAGGGCAATTAGTAGCTCCTTTTTTATTAACCATTATTTGTCCGGCTCTATCTTTTTCTACACAGTCGATAAATTGAGAATTAGGAGTAAAACCAATGTGTATCATTACTCCATCAGCTTCTATTTCTTTTTCTTCGCCAGTGTCTGTTTTGTATTTTAATCCACTTACTTTATCTTCACCTAAAATTTCAGTAGTTTTGGTAGAGTATATTATTTCTACATTATCCATGGCTTTTATTTTGTCTATCAAAATATTTTCTCCTCTTGGGAAACCACCGTTAGCTTCTTTGGTATCTGGATATTTGCTAATTAAATATACTTTTTTAGCAATTTGAGACATCATTAAGGCAGATTCTAGCGCGCTATTACCTGATCCGATCGTTGCTGTAGTTTTATCTCTCATGAGAGGGCCGTCGCAGACTGTGCAATAAGTAACTCCTTTGTGAAATAGTTTTTCTTCATTAGGTATCTCCAAATGACGAGGGTGTATGCCAGTTGCTACTATAATTGATTTTGTTTCGTAGGTTTTTTCTTCTCCAGAAAAGTTTTTAGCATAGACTATGAGATATTTTTCTTTTTGTTCAATTTTTTCTACATTAAAGCCTTCTTCAATATCCACTTCATAAGATTTGACATGGTCGGTAAATTTTTTGGCTAGTTCAAATCCTTGAATATTAATAATTCCAGGCCAATTACCAACTTCGCCCGACAGAGCTACTTCACCACCTAAGTCTTTGGTTATCATTTTAAAATTTAATTTGCGACGGGCGCTGTAAATAGCTGCACTAGAAGCGGCCGCTGATCCTCCAATAATAATTAAATCCAACATATTTATTTTAGTTTATTTAATAGTTCGGTATAAGTTTTTTTTAAGTTAGTTGTTTTGACTAGTGAACTGCCAACATTCAAAATATCTACGCCCCAATTTTTGACTGTTTTAATATTGTCAGTATTTATTCCTCCGTCAACTGATATCAAAGGCTTGTACTCGTTATTCTTAATTAAATTTTTGTATTCTTTTATCTTTTTTTCAATTTCTGGCATCATTTTTTGTCCTTGCTTACCAGGAATAACTGTCATAAACATTAACATATCTACTTTTTCCGCAAAGGGGATAACTTTAGTTATGTTAGTATCAGGGTTTATAACTATTCCTACTTGCCATCCATTGTCTAAACAAAAATCAATACATTCTTGGGGGTCGTCGTTTGATTCAATGTGAAACAAAACTCTAAAAATACTGGCTTCTGTTTGCCAACGAATCATATCTTTTAAGGGGTGCTCGGTCATTAAATGCAATTCAAATTTTAAATCAGTATTTACATTTAAATTTAGATTTTCATCTTCTTGATCAAAAGATGAATTAGGCACAAACTTACCATCCATAATGTCAATTTGGATGTGTGAAAAGTTTATTTTTGAATTTTCTATTTTTTTTATACTTTCTTCAAAATTTTGAAGGCTGTTTTCTAAAACAGCGGGGATAATTTGTTTTTCCATGTTATTTTTCTAATTCTTCAATTTTTTTATTTCGCCTGACTAAACGTTCATCTTTTTCAAAACTTGTGTTTAAGAATTTTTTTACTATTATACCAGCGTGATCATCACTTAAAAACTTGCTGGCTAAACATATAATATTGGCGTCATTATGTTTGCGTCCCATTTCTGCACCTTCTATATTATATCCCAAGATGGCGCGAGTGCCTTTTATTTTATTAGCAGTGATACACATTGAGTGTCCTGTCCAACAAATTAAAATACCTTTGTTTTCTTTGTTCTCAACAACTTTTTGGGCGACTGCCTTAGCAAAATCAGGGGCGTCGTCTGTTTCGTTATGCTCAAGTGCTCCCAAATCTTCAACTTCAATACTGAGTTCATTTTTTAAATAACGGATTAAGTATTTTTTTAATTGGTAACCTCTGTGGTCAGCACCGATGTATATCATATTTTTATATTAGAAGTGTTAAAAGGTGTTGCTCTTATATCATATTATAACATTTTAGCCTAAACATTGACAAATCCTCTTGATTTAGTATAATATCTATATAAGAAAAGCATTTGACCTGTTATCAGCAGGAAGCTAGAGGAAGAAATTTTGTAAAAGAAAGTAGACCCTCTCGGGAAAGCCCGTTATAGCTTTAATTAAGTAAAAGTTCAAGATGGTACCGCCCTCAAAGGGCTCTTGGCGCATTAATAGTGTGTTTTTTTATTTAAAATATATGTATCAAGCAAACAATATAGAAAATGAAATATTAGAATTTTGGGATAAAGATAAAACTTTTGAAAAATCAGTTGATTCTCGTCCAGAAGATAAGCCTTATCATTTTTATGATGGGCCTCCTTTTGCTACTGGTCTGCCTCACTACGGGCACATTGTAGCTTCTTTGATAAAAGATATTGTTCCTCGTTATTGGACAATGAAAGGCTATAGAGTGGAGCGTCGTTGGGGTTGGGATTGTCATGGTTTACCAATTGAGAATATTATTGAAGGTGATTTGAAATTAGGCAGTAAAAAAGAAATAGAAGAATATGGAATAGATAAATTTAATGAAGCTTGTCGTAGCACGGTTTTGAAATATGCTGATGAGTGGAAAAAAACCGTTCGTCGTATGGGTCGTTGGGTGGATATGGAGAGTGATTACAAAACAATGGATTTGCCTTTTATGGAGAGTGTCTGGTGGGTATTTAGAGAGTTATGGGATAAAGAGTTGATTTATAAAGGTTATAAATCAATGCATATTTGCCCTCGTTGTGAAACGCCACTTTCTAATTTTGAAGTAACTCAAGGTTATAAAGATATAAAAGACTTGTCAGTTACTGCCAAGTTTAAATTAAAAAACGTTAAAGAAAAGTTAGATATTGATGGCGATGTTTATGTTTTGGCTTGGACCACTACTCCTTGGACTTTACCAGGCAATGTTTTGTTGGCTGTTGGAGAAAATATTGAGTATGTTGTAGTGGAAGTAGGGGGTGAAAAATATGTTTTAGCCAAAGACAGGGTAGAGGATGTTTTGAAGGATAAAGAGTATAAAATTTTAAAAGAATTATTAGGTAAAGATTTATTAGACTTAGATTATGAACCAGTTTTTCCATATTTTAAAAATACTGAAAATGCTTTTCGGGTAGTATCGACCGATTTTGTTACAACCGAAGATGGTACTGGCGTGGTTCACATTGCTCCCGCTTTTGGTGATGATGATTACGAGCTGGGTAAACGTGAAAATACTGGTTGGGTACAGCATGTTAGTATGGATGGTAGATTTATACCAGAGGTTACAGATTTTGCAGGTCAAGAAGTAAAACCAATAGAAGATCATACCAAAACCGATGTAGAGATTATAAAATATTTAGCTCATAATGGTTTGTTATTTTCAAAAGAAAAATATGAACATAGCTATCCTCATTGTTGGCGTTGTGATACACCGCTTTTGAATTACGCGACGGCTAGTTGGTTTGTGTCTGTTACAAAATTGAAAGAACAGTTATTAAAAAATAATCAACAAATTAATTGGGTGCCAAATCATATTAAAGACGGCCGATTTGGTTTGTGGCTGGAGGGCGCTCGTGATTGGGCGATAAGTCGTAGCCGTTTTTGGGGCACGCCATTACCTGTTTGGGAGAGCGAGGATGGAGATTTTATTTGTATTGGCTCCAAAGAAGAGTTAGAAAATTTATCTGGTGAAAAAGTTAATGATTTGCACAAACATTTGGTAGATAAAGTAGAGATAGTAAAAGATGGTAAAAAATATAAGAGAGTAGAAGAGGTTTTGGACTGCTGGTTTGAGTCAGGTGCTATGCCTTATGGTCAGATGCATTATCCATTTGAAAACAAAGAAAAGTTTGAAGCTAGTTTTCCGGCTGAATTTATTGCTGAGGGTCAAGATCAAACTCGTGGTTGGTTCTATACTTTACATATTTTAGCTACGGCTTTGACTGGTGGCAAAAATCCTTCTATACCTGCCAAGACCAGTGTGCCTGCTTTTAAAAATGTGATTGTTAATGGCATTGTTTTGGCTGAAGACGGTAAAAAGATGAGTAAGCGTCTAAAAAATTATCCTGACCCGATAGGTTTGATAGAAAAATATGGAGCTGATGCCATGCGTTATTATTTGGTGTCTTCTCCAGTTATGGAAGCTCAAGGTTTAAATTTTTCTGATAAGGGAGTAAAAGAAATATTTAATAAAGTATTAAATACTCTTTGGAATGTGGTGGTATTTTATAAAATGTACACTAATAAAACCGAAGAAAATAATTCTAAATTTGAAAGTGATAATGTCCTAGACAAATGGGTTGTTTCTAAATTGGAAATATTAAAAAAAGAAGTAGAGGAAAATATGGATGAGTATAAATTGCTTAATGCTAGTCGACCAATAAAAGATTTTATTGATGAATTATCTACTTGGTATGTTAGAAGAAGTAGGGATAGATTTAAAAGTGAAGGAAAGGACAGGGATGATGCAGTAAAAACTTTGGGTTGTGTGTTGGTGGAGCTATCCAAGATTATGGCTCCATTTATGCCGTTCGTATCAGAAAAGATTTATAAAGAGCTAGGTTTTGAAAATTCAGTTCATTTAGAAGTTTGGCCAGAATTAAAAACAGATTTGATTGATGAAATAGTTTTGGAAAATATGAAATTAGTTAGAAAAATTGTTGAAATGGGTTTGGCCCTAAGAGATGAAGAAAAATTAAAAGTAAGACAGCCTTTACAATCTTTTTGTTACCAAGCAAATAAATTGGACAGTGAGTATGAATCAATAATAGCTAATGAATTGAATGTAAAAGAAGTAAAGCATGTGGAAGAAATTAAATTAGAAGAAGGTAATGTTATAAAAGAAGACGGTGAAATAAAAGTTGTTTTGAATATTGAGTTAACAGAAGAATTAAGAAAAGAAGGATTAGTGCGTGAGATTGTTAGAATGATAAATCAGAAAAGAAAAGAAAAGAAGATGATTGTTGAAAAAGATGTAGTGATAGAGTATGAAACTACTGATGATTTGATCAGGCAGGTGTTTGAGGAGTATAATGAAGATATAAAGAAGATGACTAATTCTGTGGAATTGAAAGTTGGCAAAGAGTTAGAAAAAATTAAAATAAACAATATCGAAGTTGGTTTAAACTTAATAAATTAATAGTAAAAATATGAAAGTAAAAGATATATTTGAGTTAGGTGTAAAAATGGGTATCAAATCTGATCCCAGAGGTCTTAAAGGCGTGGCAGAATATTTATCAGATGTTAAGAAATCATTTGAAGATATGAAGCCAAGTGAAAAAGAATATTTTGATAAAGGTAAATTAGTTAATCCTTATAATGATTGTGGTATTCATGTTGATGATGGTAAAACAGAAGTTAAGAGAATTTTGACAGGTATTGATATTAATGAAGCGGAGATAATTTTAGCTTCTCAGTTGAATGAAAGAAAAAAACCGATTGATTTATTAATTTCTCATCATCCAATTGGTAGGACTTTAGCTAGCTTGCATACTGTTATGGATATGCAAGTAGAAGTATTTGTTAAGTCAGGCGTACCCGTTCATGTAGCTGAAAAAATAATGGAAGAAAGAATAAAAGAAGTTGGACGTGGAGTTCATCCTGCCAATCATTACAAAATAATTAACATGGCAGAACTTTTAAAAGTTAATTTGATAAACACTCATACTATTACTGATAATTTAGTAACTGAGTTTTTAGATCGTCATATTGCCAAAAAAAATCCAAGATTAATAGGAGATTTACTTGATTGTTTGTTAGAAATTCCAGAATATCAAGAAGGCAAAAGGCGTGGAGCTGGCCCAAGTTTGTTTACCGGTAATCCAAAACACAGAGTGGGTAAAAGTTTAGTTGAAATGACTGGTGGCACTAGTCCATCTGATAAGGTTTATAAAGAATTATCTCGTTATGGAGTTAGTACAGTTATTGGCATGCATATGAGAGATGGGGCTCGCGATAAAGCCACTGAAAATCATATGAATGTAGTTATAGCCGGACATATTGCATCTGATAGCTTAGGTATGAATTTATTTTTAGATGAGTTAGAGAAAAAAGGAATAGATATCGTGCCAGCTGGTGGTTTAATCAGAGTAAGTAGAAATAAGAAAAAATAAAATATGATTTCTCTTATAAGAGGTAAAATATTAGAAAATAAAAATGGCACTTTGAGTGTCATAACTACTGGCGGAGTTGGTTATAAAATTTTTACTAAACCGACTGCTTTGGATGTTTTTGCTAAAGATAAAGAAGTCGATATTTTGACTTATTTGTCTGTTAAAGAAGATGCTTTGGATTTATACGGTTTTGCCAGTGGAGACGAGAGAGATTTGTTTATAAATTTAATAAGTGTTTCAGGTATTGGCCCTAAAGGTGCTTTAAATTTACTTTGTTTGGGAGAGGTTAATGAGATTAAATCTGCTATCGGTAGGGGAGATATTACCTATTTAACCAAAGTTTCAGGTATCGGAAAAAAGACAGCTGAACGTACAGTGGTAGAATTAAAAGATAAGGTTGGTGGTATAGGCGATTTGTTACTTGGTGATGATGGTAAGTTGGGAGACGTGGTAGATGGTTTAATGGCTATGGGTTATAACAATATGCAGGCTAGACAAATGATAAAAGATTTAGAAGTAAAAGATAAAACTAGTGAGCAGTTATTAAAAGAGGCTTTGCAGAAATTGAGATAGGTTTGGTTGGCTATAATAAAAAACATACCCCCGTTTTAACGGGGGTATGTTTTTTATTATTTTTTATCTTTCTAAATATGCTTTCCAACCAGCTTCTTGATTTTTTTGTTGTTCCAAGTTTTGATTTCCATTTTAAGTATTGTAGTTTTTTATTTCTTCTTGACTAAATATTTTTTCACAATAATGACATTTTAATTTTATGGTTCCATTTTTTATAACATGGAAAAGGCTGTCCATTCTTTCTTGGTTGGTAATACAGTCTGGGTTAGGACAAACTAGAATATGTTCTATTTGTTTTGGCAATTTTGCGTTGAATTTTTTAATTATTTCAAAATCACAAATGATATTAATAGAAGCTTTGGGGGCGAGTATCGCGATTTGATTCATTTCTTCTTCAGTTATTTCTCTTTCTTCTACTTTTATAATATCTTTATGTTTCATTACACGACTTGGCAAATTTAATCCAACAGTCACTATTTTTTTGTGCGCGGGTAAGTTTAGTAGACGAATTATTTTTAAAGCATTACCAGCTTCTATGTGGTCTATGACAGTACCGTTTTTGATAGCACTGACTAATAATTTTTTATCTTGAGTCATAGTTTTATTTTTATTTATTTAAGTTTTCCCAAAATCAAGCCTAAGAGAGCTTGCCTAACATACAAACCGTTTTCAGCTTGTTCAAAGTAGTAAGCATGTTTTGTTTTATCTACTTTTGTATCTATCTCGTTAACACGAGGTAGGGGATGCATTATTTTCATGTTTGGTTTTACTTTACCCAACATATCTTCTGTTAAAATAAAAGCATTTTTTACTCTCTCATAATCCATCGGGTCAGAGAATCTCTCAGCTTGGATGCGAGTCATATACAAAATATCTACTTTATTTATGATGTTTTCTATTTTTTCATGTTTGGAAAATTTTATACCTTTTTCTTTTAATTCTTCGCAAATATAATTTGGCATTTGTAAGCTATCTGGTGCTACAAAGTAAAGACGAGCATTAAAGTGTGTTAGGGCTTGAGCTAGAGAATGAGTGGTGCGACCATATTTTAGATCTCCAACCAAAGCAATGTTTAGACCTGCTAATTTTTTTTGACATTCTTTGATAGTAAATAAATCAAGCAAAGTTTGGGTGGGGTGTTGATTGGTTCCGTCACCACCATTTAAAATTGGTTTGTCAGTAGCTTCACTAGCTCTGCGAGCAGCTCCTTCTATTGGGTGGCGCATGGCAATCACATCAGCGTATTGTCCAATAATCTTCATTGTGTCATAAATGGTTTCTCCTTTTTTGGCAGAGGTTACTTTGCCATCAGAAAATCCCATGACTTGACCGCCGAGCCTCTCCATGGCAGTTTCAAAAGAAAGTCTAGTGCGAGTGGATGGTTCAAAAAAACAAGAGCCCATAATATGTCCATTTAATAAATTTGGTTGTTGTTTTTTCTTTAAACTTTCAGCGTGTTTTAGTATATGTAGTATCTCTGTTTTAGATATATCATTAATTGAAATGATACTTTTTCCTTTAAAGTTTGTTTGCATATTATATTAATTATACTGATTTAATATTTCTTTGATAGTGAGGATTTCATAAATTTTGATTAAATAATAATTTTTTATTATATAATTTTAGCACTTTATGTCAATGGGTATTAAGGTTTTTTTACGTATTCTTGCCAAGATCTGAGAGGAATTTTTTCTATTTTTATTTCACTTAGGCAATTGAGAAATAAATCTGCTATTTGTAAATTGGTAATTAAAGGAATGTGATGATCAATGGCTAGGCGACGAATTTTGTAACCGTCGGTATTGTTATTAGGGATGTTATTAATAGAGAGGTTAATTATTAAATTAACTTCTTGCTTAAGGATAGAACTGGAAATACTTGGTTCTTGGTTAGCGCTTAGTTTGTGTAAAAAATTGGAAGCTACACCATGTTTGGCCAGGAAGTCATGCGTACCGTTTGTAGTATATATTTTCCAACCTTTTTCTTCTAATTTTCGGATACCCTCAAAAAGTTTATTTTTGTTATAATCTCCACCAATACTAATTAAAATTTTCTTTCCTTTTATAGATTGTTCGGTGGCAAACCAGGAAGCAAAAAAAGCCTGTAGATAATTGTCACCAAGACAAGCCACTTCACCTGTAGAAGCCATTTCTACATGAGCCACGGGATTGGCACCCTTAATACGATTATAAGAGAATTGAGATGTTTTGACACCAACATAATCTAGGTCAAGAGTTTTGTATATTTTGGGTAAGTGTTTTTTTAAAAGAATTTTTGTAGCAATATCAATAAAGTTATAATTGGTAACTTTGGAAACAAAAGGAAACGAACGAGAAGCACGCAAATTACATTCGATAACTTTTATATCATTATTTTTGGCAATAAACTGAATATTAAATGGACCTGTAATATTCAAAGCTTTGACAATTGCTCTAGCAGTTTTTTTGGTACGACGAATAGTTTCTAAATATAATCGTTGAGGTGGTAAAACAATAGTGGCATCACCAGAATGGACACCAGCATTTTCTAGATGCTCTGCAATAGCTTCTATAATAATTTCTCCATTGTTTGCCACACCATCTAGTTCTAGTTCTTTTGCTTTGGTAATAAATTGTGACATAACCACTGGATGGTTTGGCGAAACAATTCCAGCCTCTGTTAGATACTGCTGTAGCTCTTGTTCGCTATATACAACATTCATAGCTGCCCCAGATAAAACGTAGGAAGGTCGCACCAAAATAGGGTAGCCAATATTTTTGGCAAATTGTTTGGCTTTGCTTAAAGTTGTGACCTCTTGCCAAATAGGTTGGTCAATTTTTAATTTATTAAGTAAGGCAGAAAAAATTTGTCTGTTTTCAGCTCTGTCAATGTCTTGTGGATTCGTACCAAGAATTGGGTAGCCAGCTTTGTAGAGTGGTAGAGCTATATTGTTGGCAATTTGTCCTCCTACTGAAATAATAATACCTTTAGGATTTTCAAAATCAGCGATATCTTTGATACGTTCTTCTGTTAGTTCTTCAAAATATAAACGATCAGATTCGTCATAATCTGTCGAAACAGTTTCCGGATTAGAATTTATAATAATAGTTTGCTCTTTCATCTCACGCAAGGACCTTGCGGTATTGACTGCACACCAATCAAATTCTACTGAAGAACCAATGCAGTATGGACCAGAGCCAATCACAATGGTAGATTTTTTTTGTGAAGGTTTTATATCATGATATTTACCGTGATAGGTGGTATATAGATAATTGGTTTCAGCAGGAAATTCTCCAGACAGAGTATCAATTTGTTTTATTACTGGAGTAATTTTGTATTGCTGACGTTTTTTTCTAGTTTTATTTTCAGTACTATTGGTAAATCTAGCTATGGTTTTATCAGAAAATCCATTTTGTTTAGCTTGTCGTAAAAGTGTTGTGTTCAGCCTGTCTTTTTTAAGATTTTTTTCTATTTTAACAATGGATTGTAGGTGATGAATAAACCAAGGGTCTATTTGTGATAGATTATGAATTTCTTCTACACTCGTATTTTTTTTCAAGAGTTGGTATATAGCAAATAGACGTCTAAAAGTAGCATTCTGAGTTTCTTCTTTCAAGTCTTTAATTTCATAAGGATAATTGTCTAATCCATCGGCACCAATATTGAGACAACGAATAGCTTTTTGTAGCGCTTCTGGAAAAGAACGTCCAATAGCCATTACTTCTCCCACGCTTTTCATTTCCGAGCCAATACGCATCTGAGCATCTTTAAATTTACCTATATCCCAGCGAGGCATTTTTATTACTAAATAATCAAGGGCTGGTTCAAAAAAAGCTGAGGTTTTTTTTGTTACTGTATTTTGGAGTTGGTCTAAGCGTTTACCGAGAGCTAGTTTTGTTGCTATAAAAGCCAAGGGATAGCCAGTGGCTTTTGAAGCTAATGCGCTGGAGCGAGAGAGTCTGGCGTTAATTTCAATCACTCTGTAGTCGCTAGTTTTTGGATTGAGGGCATATTGAATATTACACTCACCGATAATTCCAATATGTTGGATTGTTTTTATAGCGATTTTACGCAAGAGATGGTATTCTTCGTTGTTAAGAGTTTGTGATGGGGCTACAACAATACTTTCACCAGTGTGAATTCCCATGGGGTCAAAGTTCTCCATATTACACACAGTGATGGTATTGTTGTCACAATCTCTTACCACTTCATATTCAATTTCTTTCCAACCACCCAGATATTCTTCAATGAGAATTTGTGGAGCACCGTGCAAAGATTCTACTGCTTTAACTTCCAGTTCTTGTTGTGAATGAATAACACCAGAACCTAATCCCCCAAGAGAATAACCAGAGCGTAGCATAATAGGGTAACCAATTTTTTTTGCAGCTTTTAGAGCTTGTGGTACTGTATTTACAGCAAAGCTTTTGGCAGTTTTTATTTTTATTTCATTCAAAGCTTTTTTGAATAAATTCCTATCCTCTGTCATTTTTATAGTTGCCACTGGTGTGCCAAGAACTTCAACTCCGTATTTTTTCAAAATTCCTTGTTCGTGTAGTTCCAAACCTAGATTTAGTGCGGTTTGTCCACCAAAACTAAGTAATAATCCGTCTGGTTTTTCTTGTTCAATAATTTTTGTTACCGTAGCTGTATTTAGAGGTTGGAGATATAGTTTATCTGCCATGGTTTTATCAGTTTGAACAGTGGCTATATTAGGATTAACAAGAATGGTTTTTATATTTTCCTCTTTTAGAGCTTTGATAGCTTGGGAACCAGAATAATCAAATTCACCGGCTTGGCCAATACGCAGGCCACCAGAGCCTAATATTAAAACTTTTTTAAAATTAGATTGAGTCATAAAATTTTTTAAATAGCCACTCAGTGTCAGTTGGTCCTGGAGTAGCTTCTGGATGAAATTGAACTGCAAAAAAAGGTAATGATTTGTGAGTAATACCTTCAACAGAATTATCATTTAAATTTCTAAAGGTTACTTCCCAATTTTTTGGCAAGGTTTTTTCATTTATAGCATAGCCATGGTTTTGGCTAGTGATATAGCAGTGTTTGGACGTTGTTTCAATACAAGGTTGGTTTTGTCCACGATGTCCATAGGGAAGTTTGTAGGTTTTGGCACCGGCTGCTAAAGCTATAATTTGCGCACCAAGACAAATTCCAAAAATTGGTTTTTTAGCTTTCATGGCTTTTTGGATTATTTTTACAGTTTCTTTTGCTGTTAGAGGATCTCCTGGTCCATTGGATATAAAAACACCAGCAAATTTTTTATTGGTAAAATCATAATTGTATGGTATGCGTTCAATATTCAGATCAAATTTTAAAAGTGAGCGCATGATATTTTCTTTCATACCACAATCAATTACAAAGATTTTTTTATTGCTCTTACCATAAGTTTTTTTCTTATTTATAGATACTTTGGCAATTAGATTGTTTTTGTTGGGGTCAATAAATTTGTAATCTTTTTTTAATTTATTTTGAGAACAATTGATAGCCCCCAGCATCACACCATGTTCACGTAATAATTTGGTGAGAGCCCTGGTGTCCACATCAGTAATGATTGGGATATTTTGTTCTTTGAGCCAATCTAGTAAGCCAGTTTTTCCTGCTTGGTGACTCCAGTTTAAACAAGCTTCACCCACTATTACACCATGGGCATGGATTTTTTTTGATTCCCAATATTTTTTATCAGGTACGCCGTAGTTACCAATTAGAGGGTAGGTAAAAGTTAAAATCTGCCCAGCATAAGATGGATCAGTAAGACTTTCTACATAGCCAGTCATACCAGTAGTAAAAACAACTTCTCCAGAAGAAATATTTTTTTGCCAGGTAGGAGAAAAACCAGTAAATACTGTTTTATTTTTTAAGGTTAGTTGTGAGGGATTAAATTTCATGTTTTTTCAAAAAAAATACCACCCGCTACGGGTGGTATTACCAGTTTATTTTTAAACTTATTAATTTTGCGATATATTTTTTCATGTGTTTATATTAAAATTAGTATAGCAAATCATTGGGTATAGGTCAAATGTTATTTATCCACAAAAAAGCCCTGCTGTTAGCAAGGCTTTTTTTAATTTAATTTTTCTTTTAGCATTTCTTCTACTTTTCGAGGATTAGCACTACCTTCAGAAGCTTTCATAGCCATGCCGACCAAGAATTTTAAGATTGTTTCTTTACCGGACTTGTATTCAGTTACTTGTTTAGGATAATTTTTAATAATTTCTTCTATAATAGCGGTTAATTTTTCTTCATCATCAACTTGTCCATAACCTTGATCTTCCATAATATGACTAGGGTCTTTATCCACTCCACTATCTATTATTTCTATTAATATTTTTTGAGCGTTAGTGGAGTTTACTTTATTAGTGTAGATAAGTGATATTAGCTCAGCAAAGTTTTCTGGTTTAATTTTTAAATCTTTTATATCCATTTTTCTTTCAATCATCGCCCCCATTAGTTTGCTGGTTATCAAGCCACCGGCCAGACGGGCAATTTTGTTTTTTTTGTTTACTTTTATTTCATCAGTTTCTCCGCTTACTTCTGGTATAGAGTGTAACCATTCAACTAATTCACTCAAAACATTTTCAGTGAATTCACTCCACAAAATAGATGAAGCCAAAAGATAACTATCATCATAAGAAAAGCCGTATTCTTCGTGGAATCTTTTTCTTTTTTCTTGTGGTAACTCTGGTAAACGTATCTCCCCTGCAATTTGTATTGGATTAAATGGGGGAATGTCTGGTTCTGGGAAATAGCGATAGTCAGCTGAAGTTTCTTTTTCTCTTTGCAAGACTGTTTCTTGTTTGTCTGCATCCCAGCCTCTAGTTTGCTGTATCCACCCTTCTTCTTTTTTTATCATTTCAGTTTGTCTTTTTATTTCATACTCTATTCCACGTTCTATTGCCTTAAAAGAGTTTAGGTTTTTTAATTCTACCTTATTGTTTAGTTTATAATTGCCCAAAGGCACAACTAAACCATTTTCAATTTTAAATTTTCCTGTTTCTTGGACAGAAATATTAGCCTCACAACGCATTTGTCCTTTTTCCATATTAGCGTCACTAATTTTTAGAGTTCTAAAAATCATCTGTAATTCCTGGCAGTATTTTTTGGCTTCGGTAGAGCTTTGAATATCAGGATCAGACACAATTTCAACGAGAGGCACGCCAGCTCTATTAAAATCAGCTAAGGTGTTTCCGTCATTATCATGGGTTAATTTGGCAGTGTCTTCTTCCAGGTGGGCGCGGGTTATGCCTATCTTAGCTTTTGAGCGGTGATTTTTTTCTGTTTTAAATTCTAGATTTATAAATCCGTGTTCTGCCACTGGTTCGTCGTATTGTGATATTTGATATCCTTTTGGCAGATCAGGATAAAAGTAGTGTTTGCGATCAAATTTGGAAACGTCGTTTATTTTGCAGTTTAAAGCCTTTCCTACTTTGGCAGTCCATTCAATTGCTTTTTTGTTTGGCACAGGTAGTGTTCCGGGGTGGGCTAAGCAGATTTCACAGACATTGGTGTTAGGCGCTGAGTTATTAGGGTCATTTTTACATGAACAAAACATCTTGGAATCAGTTTTGAGTTCCACGTGTATTTCCATTCCAATAATAGTTGTTAAATTCATAGATTTTTATCTTATTTTATATTACAATTTTAGCGGAAAATAAGGTTTTTGGCAAATTTGCTCTGAGTATTAGACGAAATACGAACATATTTTAAGAAAAATCTAGCTGACGTTTCGTTTCTCCCTTTTTTGTTTGGTTTGAGTGTTTGATGAGGGTTGTTAGGAAATACTGATTTAAATCAGTATTTAAATCATGATTTCTTTGAATTGTAATTTTGTGGACAAGAAAACTTAAAAAGTGT
>CAZUWJ010000001.1:19303-85569 GCA_964624315.1 uncultured Gammaproteobacteria bacterium | reverse complement strand
AGGTTTCAGAGACCCTGTTATGGTTGATATATTTTCTTCATTTAAATTACGATAATGATAATCCGAAGAACTGCCAGTACCGGAAAGCTTTTTTAATTGAGTTTCTAATCCTCTATTTCCAGCTTTACCTTTCCCCAAGCTAAAATTTAAACCTAATTTTGGTATTTTTAAAGGCATAAAAATATTTAAGAATATAATGTATATTTTTTTAGGTACCGTATACATCCTATTATAGCACATTTTAGTCTTTTTGTCAAGTTAATAATAAAAGTTGTAGATAAAAAATTGACCTCGTCGGCAGAGTCTTTTGGCTTACTCATAGGGAATACAGTATATTTTTAAAAAATTGTTGATAAAAAATTGACATATTTTATAAATAGTATTATACTAATATTAGTAATAATATGGATATAACATTATTTAAAAAATTAGGTTTTTCTGACAAAAGCGCTAAAATATATCTTAATTTATTAGAATTAGGGCCTTCTTCTGTTCGTGCTTTGGCTGAATATAGCCAAATTAACAGGGGGACAGTTTATGATCTTTTGAAAGAATTAAAAGAAAAAGGTTTGGTTTCTTTTTATGAAAAGAATAAAAAACAGTACTTTGTGGCTGAAGATCCAGTAAAATTACATGATTTGGTTAAAAATCGTTCTTTAGAGCTAGGAGAGGTAGATAAAAAATTAGAAAGATTTATCCCTGAATTAAAGTCACTCCATCATAGTGGGGGAAATAAGCCAATTTCTAGATATTATGGTAAGAAAGAAATCTATAAGATATTAGAAGACGTGCTTGGTGTTTGTGATGATACTATTGAAAAAGAATACAGGGTATATTCAACTGCTGGTATTAGAGAGTTCCTTTATAATGATTTTGAAACTTTTTCAGATGTTAGAATATCAAAAGGCATAAAAGTAAAAGCCATTGCCTTGGGTCAGGGCGGGGAATTACGTGGAATGGACGAAAGAAAATGGCTGGAAGCGTCTGAAAATGACACGCCAACATATATTTTTATTTATCCAGGTAAAACCGCCTATATTTCACTCGATGCTAAAAGTGAACCAGTGGGGGTGGTGATAGAAAACCAGGGAGTTTATAAAATGCAAAGATTAATTTTTGATAATCTTTGGAAGAGCCTTTAAAACAAAATGTCATTCTGAGTGGAGCGAAGAATTTTAAGTACGTTGTTAGATCCTTCGTTCCACTCAGGATGACAAAATCATGAATTATAAATATGTATATTATAGATTTTGACGACACTTTATTAGATACGCAGAAATTCAAAAAAGAAAGAATGAAAGCTTTGTTATCTTTAGGTGTGAGCGAAGAAATTTACTGGAATTCCTATAGTGAGGCGCGTTACGATGATGAGAATATTTCAACATACTGCGATAAACGTCATGCTGATATTTTGCATTATAAATATGGTTTTGTAAAAAAAGAAGTTTTAGCAAAATTAGATGAAGTTAATAAAAAAATGCCAGAAATATTATTTCCTGAAGTATTTAATTTTTTGGAAAAATTAAAACAAACAGGTGATAGTTTGGTACTTTTAAGTTTGGGAGAGCCTAGCTTTCAAGAGTTTAAAGTAAAATTGTCTGGGGTAGATAAATATTTTGATAGATTGTTTTTTGTTGATGATACCAAACAGCATGTCATTGGTGAACTTTTAGAAAAAACTGAAGATAAACATGTTTGGTTTATAGACAATGAAATAAAGCAGGCGGTTCAAATGAATAGAATTTATACTAAATTAAGAACTGTTATAAAAGCCAATGAGCATGTTTTAAAAGTTAAATATGATTTAGCGCGCCTACCGTATTTTTATAATTTACTAGATATTGCAGAGTATGTCAGTCATTAATTTAGAAAATTTAGGGGCAGTAGTTTTGTCAGCTGGCAAAGGGACTCGCTTGAATTGCGTGGACAAACCAAAAGTAATGTTAGAAGTATCGGGTAAGCCGATGGTTTATTATACTATAGAAACTTTAAAAGGTTTAGGTTTGACTCCTGAACAAATTTGTTTGGTAATAGGTTTTAAAAAAGAAAAGGTAGTTGATTATTTTGGCAGTGAAGTAACTTACGCTTTTCAAGAGGAACGACTAGGAACTGCCCACGCAGCCTATGTAGGTATAAAAGTTTTAGGAGATAACATAAAACATGTTTTAGTGTTAGGAGGGGACGACAGCCTTTTTTATAAAGTTGATACTTTGAAAGATTTGGTAGAAAAACAGTTGGATTCCGGAGCTATTTTGACTTTATTAATTTCAGAAATAGCTGATAATTTACAATATCATCAATATGGACGAGTTTTGAAAAAGGGTGGTAGGTTTGAGATTAAAGAAAAAGAAAATTTAAGTGATGAAGATAAAAAAATAAAAGAGATTTCTACTGGCACATTTATATTTGAGAGAGACTGGTTTGAGGCCAATTATCAAAAAATTGGAGCGATACCGGGTTTAGGAGAATATGGTTTGCCAAGCATGGTTGATATAGCTAACAGACAAAATGAAAAAACTAATTTGGTAGAATTAAAAGATTCGGCCGAGTGGTGTGGCATAAATACAAATGAAGAATTACAAAAAGCTAATGATTTAAAAAAATATGAATAAAAAACATTTTTTAACTGGCTCCGAAGTCGTAGTCAGAGGAGTAATAGACGCTGGGGCAGAGATGATGTATGGTTATCCCATAACCCCGGGGACAGAAGTTTTTACTGGCTGGATTGGGAGTGGTAAAAAATATTTACAGACCGAAGATGAAATAGCGGCTGGCTTTGCTGTGTGTGGAGCGGCTATTGCTGGGCAAAAAACGTTTACAGCTACTGCTGGCCCAGGTCATGTTTTGATGCAGGACGGGTTGTCTATGGCCGAAGGGATGCGTTTGCCGTTCGTAACAGTTGTGGCTCAAAGAGGTGGACCTTCTTCTGGTACGGTGATTTATTCTCAACAAGAAGTTACGCTGGCTTGTTATGGTGGTAACGGCGAAGGGATGCGCCTGGTTTATTCTGCTTCTAATTTGGAAGAACTATATTTTATGGCTCGGTTGGCGTTTAACAATGCTTGGAAATATAGGTTTCCAACTATTATTTTGACTGATGGTTATCTTTTAAAAACAAAAGGAGTGGTCGATTTTTCTAAGTTTGAAAATTTAGAAAATGAAAAACCATATCCTTTGGTTAAAGAAGGGGAAATAAAACATTGGAGGAATATTTTTACTTTTGAAGAAGAATTATTTGAGGAATTAGAAAAAACAAAATCGGATTTTGAAAAGATGTCAGTTGAAGTTGTGGAGTCTGAAGAATTTGAAACAGAGGGCGCTGAAATTTTAATTATTGCTCACGGTATAGTCGGGGCAGCGGCTAAATTAGCTGTAAAAAAATTAAGAAAAGAGAATAAAAAAGTTGGACTATGGCGTCCTATAACTTTGCGACCGTTAGATATCGAGAGTTTAAATAAAAATTTAAATAAAGTTAAAAAAGTTTTAATTGTAGAATCAAGTTTTGGGCAATTGTCCAAATTAGTCAAAGATGGAATAGAAGATTGTTCTAATGTTAGTTTTCATTATTTACAAAAACCAGCCGTAGGGATTGAGGCGGAAGAAATTATGGATAAAATTTCTAACTTATAAAAAATTAATATGAATAAAGAAATAAATAATAGTGCCTGTAAATTTTGTCCTGGCTGTGGCTACCCCATAGTTTTAATGATTTTAGAAAAAGTTTTGTCTGATATGGGTATAAAAGAAAAATCAGTTTTAGGGCTTGATATTGGTTGTTCACTTTTGGCTTGGAATTTTTTGCCTATTAATACTTTTCAGACTCATCACGGTCGGGTGACCCCAACTATCATGGGTTTTAAAAGAGCCAAAAAAGATTCAACCGTCATTGGATTAACTGGAGACGGCGGAGCTTATGCTATTGGATTGCAAAGTTTACTGTGGGCAGCTAGGCGTGATGAGCCTGTTACAATTTTGGTGGTTAATAATACTATTTATGCAATGACTGGAGGGCAAACGGCTCCAACAACTTTAAAAGGGCAAAAAACAGATACTACCCCAGAAGGTGTGGAAGCAGAGCCATTAGACGGTATAAAACTTTTACGTGAAGTAGCTAGTGAAAAAGCATTTTTAGCTAGAACTGCCGTAAATGATGTGGGGAATTTAAAAAGTTATATTGAAAAAGCAGTTGAAACTCAAAAGTCTGGTCATTTTGCTTGTGTTGAGATATTGTCGATGTGTCCGACTAACTGGAAAACCAAAGGGGTAGATACTATTAATAAATTAAACAGTCTAAAAGAAGTGTTTAAGTTGGGGGAGATATAATCAGGTTGTCATTCTGAGTGGAGCGAAGAATCTAGTAGCGGAATTAAGATCCTTCGTTTCACTCAGGATGACAGTTATATTAAAATTATTATAAACTTATGTTAAAAATTTTACTTGCCGGAGACGGCGGACAAGGTGTACAACTTATTTCAAAGATTTTATCGAACAGTGTTTTTGAGAGTGGTTTGGATATCATGCAAATTCCAAATTATGGCTTGGAACAAAGAGGTGGCGTCTCTTTATCTTTTATAAAAATTTCAGAAGATGAGATTGTCTATCCAAAATTTAGCCAGGCTGATGTTGTTTTAATTTTGTCAGACCAAGCGAGAGAAAGAATAAAAAATTATATCGGAGATAAAACAGAAAAAATAGATATTTTAGATTTTAAAGATAGACTAAAAGAACAAAGTATTTCATTGTTTAGTTTTAATATATTTTTTCTAGGGGTAATTTTAAAAAAATTAAAAGAAAATAAAATTGATATATTGGAGAATGCTTTTAAACTTTTGGAAGAAAAATTATCCACAAAACCAAACTGGGAAGAAAATAAAAAAGCTTTTGAAATGGGTTTAAAATAAATTAGAAATTAAAAATTAAATTTATGTGTGGAATTATAGGTTACATTGGTCAAAAACAAGCTTTACCTATTTTAATAAAAGGTTTAGAACGTTTAGAATATCGTGGCTATGACAGTGCTGGAGTTGCTTTGATTGATGATAAAAAATTGGTAAGGGTGAGGGCTGTTGGAAAGATAGAAGAATTATCAAAAAAATTAAATGGCCAAATTTCGGAGAGTCATATTGGTATTGCTCATACTCGTTGGGCTACGCATGGCGGGGTGACCGAAGAAAATGCTCACCCTCATTTTGGTTTTTCTGGTAAGTTATCTATTGTTCACAATGGTATTATAGAAAATTATCGTGATTTAAAAGAAGAATTTTTGGGAGACGTAGAATTCAAAACAGAAACCGATACTGAAGTGCTAGCACATTTAATAGACAAAAATTATACTGGTGATTTACATGAAGCAGTTTTAAAAGCTTTGGCTTTAGTTCGGGGTACATATGGTTTGGTAGCTTTGCATGAAGATCATCCGGATGAGTTAGTGGTAGCCCGTTTAGGAAGTCCAATAGTAATCGGCATGGGAGATGACGGATATTATATTGCTTCGGATGCTTCTCCGATGCTCGCTTATACTAAAAAAGTTATATTTTTAGATGATGGTGAATTAGCGGTGATTAAGGCAGGTAGTTTGGAAACTTTTAATTTGAAAGATGAAAATATTGTTAAATGTGTAGAAGAAATTAACTGGGATGAAAGTCAGGCACAGAAATTGGGTTATGAACATTTTATGTTAAAAGAAATACATGACCAGCCAACTGTATTTGAAGATGCTATTCGCGGTCGTATAAATATGGAAGAAGGAACTGCTCATCTTGGTGGACTTAATATGACAGATGAGGAGATGAGATCTGTGGAGCGTATTGTTATTATTGCCTGTGGCACAGCTAGTTATGCAGCGATGGCCGGTAAATATGCGTTTGAACGTTTAGCTGGTATTCCTTGCGAAGTAGATGTTGCCTCAGAATTTCGTTATCGTGATCCAATAATTAACAAAAAGACTTTGGTGTTTGCTATTTCTCAGTCTGGAGAAACTGCTGATACTTTGGCAGCTGTAAGAGAAGCAAAGCGCAAAGGTGTTTTTGTGCGGGGAATTGTAAATGTAGTGGGTTCTACCATTGCACGAGAGACTGAGGGTGGAAGCTATATTCATGCTGGTCCAGAGTTGGCAGTAGCTTCTACAAAAGCCTACACCAATATGGTGGCTATTATGATTTTGTATGCTATTCAGCTGGGCCGTCTAAAGCGCGTCACTTTGGCAACCGGACAAAGATTAATTAGCGCATTACTCGAAATCCCAGAAAAGATGAATAAAATTTTTGAACAAAATGATAGAATAAAAGAAATTGCCAAAAAATATAAAGATTCAAAAAATATGTTTTTTTTAGGGCGAGGAATAAATTTTCCAGTTGCTCTTGAAGGATCTCTAAAGTTAAAAGAAATTTCTTATATTCATAGCGAAGGTTATCCGGGTGGAGAATTAAAACATGGTCCGATTGCTCTGCTCTCAGAAGATTTTCCTGTGTTTGGTATTATGGTAAAAGATCAGCTCTATGAAAAAATGAGAAGTAATATAGAAGAAGTAAAAGCTCGTAAGTCTCCGTTAATTTTACTTGCTACCGATGGTGATGAAAAAGTAAAAGAATTGTCGGAGGATGTAATTTATGTACCAAATACAATGGAGCTTTTGGAACCACTTTTAAATACCATACCTTTGCAGATGTTTGCCTACCATGTTGCAGTTATGCTTAAGAGAGATGTAGACAGACCTCGTAATTTGGCGAAGAGTGTGACTGTTGAATAAAACTAAAAAAATATGAAAAAAAAAATTGTCGTTATAGGCGGAGGCAACGGTAGTGCCATATCAATTAACGCCTTGAAACAAAATATAGATAATATTGAATTGTCAGCTGTTATTTCTATGAGTGATTCTACTGGATCTTCAGGAAGTTTACGAAAAGAATTTAATACTTTACCAGCGGGTGATATTTTGCGAGCAATATTAGCTATGTCAAAATATGATTATACATTTTTAAAACAAATTTTTTATAGCAACCGTTTTAGTGGTGCCGGTAAATTAGACAATCATGATTTAGGCAATATATTTTTAGTTTTAGCAGAACAGTATGCCGGTGATTGGATGTCGGCTGTCAGAGCTTTAGAGCAAGCTGTGGAAGCTGCTGGACATGTTTACCCGGCTAGCCTCGGAGTTTCTGATTTAATAGCTGAACTTGATAATGGTGATATTGTAAAAACAGAAGGTTTAATCGATCGCCCTGAATATGATAGGAGTTTGCGAATTAAAAAATTAGGTCTTGAGCCACGGGTTGAAGCTTCGGAAGAAGCGGTAAAAGTTATTGGAGAAGCTGATTATATTATACTTGGTCCGGGTAGTCTTTATACCAGTATAGTGGCTTCTATTTTGCCTTTAGGAATAAAAGAAGCGATAAATAAATCAAATGCTAAATTAATTCAAGTAGTAGGCAATGCCTATGAAGGTGTCGGAGAAACTGGCCCAACAAAATTGAGTGATTTTGTAGGTGAATTAGAGATGTATTTACCAAGAAAAATAGATGTGGTTATTGCTAATGATACTATTTTGGATAGTGATGTCAAAAAGAAGTATGAAGAAAAAAAATGGTATTTAGTAGATTTTGATTTAGAAAATATAGATAAGAGTAGATTGGTTTTTAAAGATTTTGAAAAAGAAGAAGGTGGTTTGGATCCGAATAAATTGGGTAAAATTTTAAAAGAAATAATAATATAAAAATATGAGTTATAAAACAACTGAAAAAACCAGTCGAGCAATAAAAATTTTTATTAAAAATGAAGGGGTGGAAATCGCTCGTGCTTATATTTATATTATTTTTAATGGTTTACACAATGAGCCGTATGCTTTGTTGGAAGATGTTTTTGTGTCAGAAGTACATCGTGGCCAGGGTCGTGGTAAAGAAATTATAAGAGCTGCGGTAGAAGAAGCCAAAAAACAAGGATGTTATAAATTGATTGGCACTAGTCGTTATGAAAGAGAAAAAGTCCATAAACTTTATTTAGGTTTAGGCTTTGAGGATTATGGAAAAGAATTTAGAATAAATTTATAGTTTTATGAAAAAAATCCTAGACCTTCATATCCATTCAAAATATTCTCGAGCTTGTTCCCCAGAGTTGGTATTGCCCAAAATTGCTAAAGCTTGCGAGGTAAGGGGAATAGATATAGTTTCAACCGGGGACTTTACTCATCCGGGCTGGTTTGAACATATAAAAGAAAATCTAGTAGAGGATACTTCTGGAATTTATAAATTAAAAGATGGGTCAAGCCCAACAAAATTCATTATTGGAACAGAATTAGCAGTTATCAAAAAACATAAAGATAAAACTAGACGCGTTCATTTATGTGTTTTTGCTCCTAATATAGAAATTGCAGAAAAATTTAATAAAAAATTAGAAAAAGATGGTTTTAATTTAAAATCAGACGGGCGTCCTATTATAGGTTTAACTGCTAAACAACTTTTGGAGTT
The DNA here is from genome assembly GCA_964624315.1 of uncultured Gammaproteobacteria bacterium. Lineage (GTDB taxonomy): Bacteria > Patescibacteriota > Patescibacteriia > Magasanikbacterales > GWA2-37-8 > CAZUWJ01. The sequence continues at coordinate 77,107 of CAZUWJ010000001.1, read as the reverse complement.
GATATTAGGGGTTGATGATCGCATGGTGATGATTCCAGCGCACGCTTGGACGCCTTGGTTTGGTATTTTAGGATCTAAAGGTGGTTATGATAGTTTAGAAGATGCGTTTGAAGAGTTAACTCCTCATATTTTTGCAATTGAGACTGGTTTGTCATCTGACCCTCTGATGAATTGGCAAGTGCCAATGTTAGATAATATTACGTTGGTTTCAAATTCTGATGCCCATAGTTTGCAAAAACTAGGTAGAGAAGCAAATGTTTTAGATTTTAAAGATGAAAAAGATATAAATTATAATGAAATAATGAGAATATTTAGAACAGGAGACAAAAAGAAATTTTTATACACAATAGAATTTTATCCAGAAGAAGGAAAGTATCATACAGATGGTTGTCGCAATTGTCATTTTTCTTGCGAGCCAGAAGAAACAAAAAAATTAAAAGGTATTTGCCCAAAATGTAAAAAGAAACTGACAGTTGGGGTTTTAAATAGAATAAATGAGTTGTCTGATAAAAATGATAATAGCGGTGTAGACAGAATCCCATATAAAAGCTTAGTGCCTTTACCTGAAATTTTGGCTGATACTTTTGGGTGCGGAGTAAATACAAAAAAAGTTAAGTTACAGTATGATGAGATGATATCAAAATTAGGGAATGAATTTGGTATATTGTTAGATGTTAGTTTAGAAGATATTAAAAATGTAACTGACAAAAAAATTGTCGAGGCTATCAAAAGAGTGAGGGAGGGTAATGTTTATGTGATACCTGGCTATGATGGAGAGTTTGGTATTGTAAAAGTTTTTAAAGATAAAAAAGATAGAGGGGATTTTGTACAAGTTGGTTTAGAGTTAGATTAATTACAAAAATAAAATTACCCCGCCAAAAGCGGGGTAATTTTATTTTTGTAAGATTATCTTTTCTTACGTTTAGCCGGTTTTTTCTTAGCTACTTTTCTTTTAGGAGCAGCTTTCTTTTTAGCCGGTTTCCTTTTAGCAGCTTTTTTCTTTGCCGGTTTTTTCTTAGCTACTTTTCTTTTAGGAGCAGCTTTCTTTTTAGCCGGTTTCCTTTTTGTAACTTTTCTTTTAGCAACTTTTTTCTTAGTTACTTTTCTTTTTGCTGGTTTTTTCTTAGGTGGCATAGTGTTCACCTCCTTCCTTAATAAGTTGAGATTTAAAACAAGAATTTATTTTGAAAATACCCTAGGGCATATCTTCAAAATTTTCTTGAAGTTTTTACACACAAGCATTTATGTAAAAAAACTTTCGACATATGTATTATAAGTTTTTTTTACAAAAAAAGAAATAGTTTTATGAAAAGTTATGCACAGTTTTTTAATTTTAGTTTTTATTTTCAAAAGTTGACTTCAAAAAAAAATAAGAGTAGTATGAAAATATAATTTTTAAATTTTTTTATGGAAAATAAAAAAGAATTTTTTGAAGAAGAAAATCAAAAGATAAAAAATATCTTAAGTGAGGGAAGCCAAAGTTATTTTTTTAAATTAGAAAATAAAAATAGTTTGTTTTCTGATTTAGATAGGGTTGATTGCACTTGTATGGACGAAGGTTGCTCATATGGAAAAGTTAGAATAGGTGGTTCTGGTATATTGCACGATAAAGGTTTAGATTATGTAGCTGAGAAAATGTTACAAGCTGGCGTAACAGAAGTTACTAGTCATGACTGGTGTGGAGCAGCGGGTATTTGGACTAAATTAAATAATAAAGAATTAGAAAAATCAGATGACTATGGTCGCGATTTTGCTTTGGAGTTGGTAAATAAAATGAAGGATTTGTCAGGCGAAGATATTAAACATCGCCATATGGATAAGGCGGAGATGTTAAGACCAAAAGAATTACATACTGCTAGATCTGTTTATTATGATGGTGTGGGCGGTGTTAACCCTATTAGCTTAACAGATATGCCAAGCGGATTTGTAGTTAGTCGTTGGGCATTTGATATTGATCACAGTGTTGCAAATGTAAAAATCGCGATTGAAATTGCTTTGGGCGGTCATGGGTTTGGAGAATTATTTACAAATGATAATCCATTTTTAGTTATAGTTGTCGCAAATGATGAAACTCAATTAAAAGAATTAAAAAATGAATTAAAAGATTTGGTGGTTGAGTATAAAGATCAGGTTGAATTAGTCGGGTTTGTAAAATAATATAATTTGGGGAAGATGTCTCGAAATAAAAAATACTCCATTTGCTGGAGTATTTTTTATTTTTAATATTTTGTGCCCCCACCAGGATTCGAACCCGGAACACTTAGTCCGAAGCCAAGCATGATATCCATTTCACTACAGGGGCTATTAGTGTGGGTCGCCAGGGGATCGAACCCTGGACCTTGTCCTTAAGAGGGACCTGCTCTACCAACTGAGCTAGCGACCCAGGTTAAATTATCAGTTTGTGATAATACTGTCATCTCGACTGAAGTGAGTGGATACGAACGAAATGGAGAGATCTTTTTTGGTAATTATACAGAAAGATTCCTCCGCTTCGTCCGCCTCCTTCGGCGGACTACGGTCGGAATGACAATTAGTTTTTTTAAACAAGATCTTTAGGATCTCTTTTAATTATATTTACTTTAGGGCCTTTCCATTTTTTTACTTTTAAACCATTTTCAGCAGCATCAGTTTGAGCTTCTTGTTTGCTAGTTCCAACTCCTTCGGCTACCATTTCTTTTTCTAAGAATACTCCGATTTTAAATTGTTTATCATGATCTGGACCGGTTTCTTCTAAAACTTTGTAAGTTGGAGTTACTCCGACTGTTTCTTGGGCTGATTCTTGGAATCTACTTTTTGAATCCATGTAAAGTCCATGCTCTAATACATGTGGTAATTTTGATATAACCCAACGAGTTATAAATTTTTTAGTCACATCATATCCTTGATCACAATAGATGGCTCCAATAATCGCTTCCATAGCATTGGCCATTATATAGTCCCTTGCTTTGGTGCCAGCATCTTTTGATTCACCGTGACTTAAAAATAAATATGGTTCAGCTCCTATCTCATACGCAATGCTAGCTAGCATTTTTGCATTTACCAAAGCTGCCCTCCAGTTAGTTAATTCTCCTTCTGGATTAGAATATTCATTATATAAGTAATCCGTTACTATTAGCTCCAAAACAGCATCACCTAAAAATTCTAAACGTTCGTTGTGGTTGATAGGAAAATCTCGGTGTTCATTTATGTATGAACGATGTATAAAGGCTTGTAATAAAATTTTTTCATCATTAAATTTGACGTCAATTTTTTTTTGCAGTAAGTCAAAGTTTTTTTCTTTTAATTCGCTAATTTCCATAGTTTAAATTTAATTGAGATATTTATTTAGAATTTGTTTTTTCTTTTTCTAAATCTTTATACATTGAACCCAAGACACCATTTACGAATTTGCCTGAAGATGGTCCTCCGTAACTCTTGGCTAGTTCAATAGCTTCATTAATGGCTACTTTCGGTGGAATATCTTTGTTGAATTTTAATTCGTAAACTCCAATACGCAAAATATTCCTATCAATGATAGTAATTTGTTCGATTGGCCACTCTGGAGCGTAAGAGACAATGAGTTTATCTATCTTTGCCAAATTTTCTATAACTCCACCGATGGTTTTACGAGTAAATTCTGTGTCATCTAACCCAGAGCCAAATTCTACTAGATTATGCTCTACAATGACCGGTAAACCAGCGGTTGGCTGGCCGTTAAAGTCCCATTCAAAGAGGGATTGCATGGCTATACTTCTGGCTACGTGGCGTGATGACATATTTTTAAGAAAGTTAAAGAATTATTTTTTACCCTTGCTTCTTTGGGCTCTCTTTATTCTTTTGTCAGTATCTAGAACAGCTTTACCTTTATATGTGCCACAATTTGAGCAAGCTCTGTGTGGCGCTGTTGGTTCTCCGCATTTTTCACATTTGATTGGATTTGGATTTTTCAAAGCAAAATGTGATGCGCGGTTCTTTTTGCTAGTTTTAGTACTTTTCTTTTTTGGATGTGGCATATTAAATTAGTTTAATTTAAAAATAACGTTGATACTTTATCATTTTTTATCTTTATTGTCAATGTTTAGATAATTTAACAAATTGGCGCACATACGTTTGTATATATGTAGGTTTTCTTGCTTTTTAAGCTGTTTTAAATTATCATTAGTATTATGGAAGTTAAAAAAATACAAAATAATGACAGCTGGGATGAATGGCTAGTAGAAAATAGCTGTTTTTCTTCTTTTTCTCAAAGCTCAAGATGGGGTAAAATTTTAGAAAATGAAGGTAAAAAAGTGGAAAGGTTAGCGGTTTTAGATGGTGAGGAGATAAAAGCTGAATGTCAGGTTGTGTATAGTGATCTGTTTTTTGGATTAAAATATGCTTTTTGTCCCAAAGGCCCTGTTTTTATTGATGGTGATGATGAGAAAACAGAAGTTTTGAGAACCTTGAGTGATTATTTTATAGAAAAAAAGTGTATATTTTTACGTATTGAACCAAAAGAGCAAATACAGGCTTCGGATTTTAAATTTATATTTTCTAAAGATATTAATCCTAAGTCTACTTTAGTATTAGATATATCAAAAAATGAAGAAGAAATTTTGCAAAACATGCATTCAAAGACTAGGTATAATATTGGATTGTCTGAAAGGAAAGGTGTGGTTGTAAAAAAAGAAAAAGATTTTGATAAATTTTTTAATTTGATGCAAGAAACTGGACAAAGAGATGGTTTTAGACTGCATGATAAAAAACATTATAAAGAAATTTTAGAATTTGATTTGAGTTACCAGTTAAATGCCTATAAAGATGACGGGGTAGTGGCGACAGGCGTATTTATTGGCTTTGGCGATACTTTTACCTATCTTTATGGGGCGTCTGATTATGAATATAGGAAGTTAATGGCTCCGAATTTACTACAATGGGGAGCAATAAAGTTTGGTAAAGAGTTGGGTTATAAATATTATGATTTTTTTGGGATAGCGCCTTGTGTTAACTGCCATCCTGACTTTTCTTGTCATCCTGAGCCCTCTTGTCATCCTGAGCGGAGCGAAGGATCTAAAAAAGAATTTGAATATAACAAAGACCATCAATACGCTGGTGTAACTAGATTCAAACTTGGGTTTGGAGGAGAATATAAAGAAGACGCAGGAACAGTGGATATTATCTTAAATAATAAAAAGTATTTGTTTTACAAATTTTTGAGAAAAGTGAGAAGGATGTTTTAGATTTTACTTTTAAATTATGTCAGATAAAAATTACAAACCATTTCCTCGTCCACCAAAATTTAAAAAATTGATTGGTCCGAGTTTTATTATCTTAGCCCTTGGTCTTGGATCTGGTGAAGTTATCTTGTGGCCTTATATGGCTTCAAATTACGGCCTGGGGATAGCTTGGGGGGCGATGCTCGGTATTACATTCCAATATTTTATAAACATGGAGATAGAGCGCTATGCTCTAGTAAAAGGTGAGAGCGTTTTTGTAGGTATCGCAAAAATTTTTAAACGTGCTCCGTACTGGTTTATAATTTCAACGTTTATTGGTTTTGGTTTGCCGGGGATTATTGCTGCCTCAGCCAAAGTTTTTTCCGTAGTACTTGGAATAGAAAGTTTTAAATGGCTAGCCATTGGCTTTTTACTTTTAATCGGAGTGGTTTTGTCCTCTGGCAAAACTGTTTATGGATTAATGGAAAAATTAACTAGAACTATTATTTTATTAGGCGTGCCATTTATTTTTATTCTAACTGTTATATTGGCTACTAAAATTGATTGGGGAATTTTACTTCAAGGTTTGGTGGGCAAGGGTGACGGGTTTTGGTTTTTACCTCGGGGCATAGCTTTGGCTACTTTTTTGGCTGCTTTTGCTTATTCTGGAGCAGGTGGGAATTTAAATCTTACCCAATCAATCTATATTAAAGAAAAAGGATATGGCATGGGGTTTTACTCTCAAAAAATTGCTGGACTCTTTGCTAATTTAAAGAAAAAACAAAAATTAAAATTATCAGGTGAAGATTTTGAGATTACAGAAGAAAATTTGAGTAATTTTAAAAAATGGTGGAAGTTAATTTCCTTAGAACATCTGTTTGTGTTTTGGTTTATAGGGCTGTTATCAATGTGTTTTTTAATGCTCCTGTCATACGTTACGACTTTTGGGCAGGTCGGAAATGGTGAAGGGATAAATTTTGTTATTAGCGAAGGCATGGTTATAGGCAAGGCCTTGTTTCCGGTGTTGGGAACTTTCTTTTTAACCGTAGTGTCAATAATGCTTTTTCAAACCCAGCTAGGGGTAATGGATTCTACTAGTAGGATTATGGCTGAAAATGTAGCTATCAAAAAATTGCATAATAATCCTGAATCTACTTTAGAACTTTCAAAAATTTATTTTATTTTTGTTTGGGCGCAGATTACCTTTGGGGTACTTCTGTTTTTGTTTAATATTTATGAACCAAAAACTTTAATAATATTAGGAGCAGTGATTAATGCCGTAGCTATGTTCGTGCATGTCGGACTTGTTAATTGGACAAATTATAAATTATTACCAAAAGAATGCCAGCCTAGACTTTGGCGAAGAATAATTATTCTCTTAATATTTTTGTTCTTTGGGTTTTTTAGTACGATAGTTTTTGTAGATAAAATATTTTAATAAGTAAGCAAAAATGGATTGTCATCCCCGCGAAAGCGGGGATCCAGGAGAATTTACCAATAAAACGTTTCTGGATTCTCGCTTTCGCGGGAATGACAGTGAACGTCACGTTATAATACAACTAAAAAAAATACATATCCGCCAGTTGGCGGATATGTATTTTTTATTTGTATTTATTTTATATCATTGCTACGCCTGAAACTTTATCTCCACCTGCTTTGAATCTCATTAGTCTCACACCTTGAGTGGCGCGACCAGAAGTGGAAACAGATTTGTAAGGCAATCGTATTACTTGTCCTTTTGTAGACATGAGTAATACATCGCTGTCAGCTTTCTCGCTAGAGTCAACTGCTTTAGCAAAGATTAGTTCACCAGTTTTTTTGGTCATATCAATAGTTTTGATACCACTACCGCCTCTGCCTTGGACTTTGTATTGAGAGATTTTAGTGCGCTTACCCAAACCGTTTTCAGAAATAGTTAAAAGTTCAAGATTTTTATTTTTTGGGTCAACAACATCCATAGCAATTACTTCGTCAGTACTTTTTAATTTGATAGCTCTAACACCACTGGCTGATCTGCCCATTGGGCGAGCGTTCTTTTCTTTGAATCTTATTGCCTGTCCTTTTTTGGTGGCAATCATTATCTCGTCGTTGCCAGATGATGGTTCAACCCATTCTAGATGATCTTCTTCTTTTAATTTGATAGCTATTAAACCACCTCTCCTGACATTAGTGAAATCTTCTAAAGGAGTTTTCTTTATTAATCCTTTTTTAGTTACCATTACTAGGTTTTTGATATTTTTGGTATTAGAAAAAGCTAAAAAGGCAGTCGTAGTTTCTGCTGGGCCAAGTTGTAAGAAGTTTACTAATGCCTGTCCTTTGGCAGTGCGACTAGCCTGTGGGATGTCGTAGGCCTTTAGTTTGAAGACGCGTCCTCTGTTAGTAAAGAACATGATGTCATCATGAGTATTAATCAAAGATAACTCATCAACGCTCTCTTCTTCTTTTGAATTTGTTCCGATAACTCCTTTGCCTCCGCGTGATTGTTGACGGAAAGTATCAGGTGGTAAACGTTTTATGTATCCATCAGTAGTAATCATTACTAAGGTTGGTTCATTAGGAACCAAATCTTCAATTTTAAATTCTTTTACTCCATGAGGGATTATTTGAGTCCTTCTTTTATCAGCATATTTTTCTTTCATCTCTAGAGTCTCGGTTTTTATAAGTTTTAATATTTTTTTATCAGAGGCCAGCAAAGTTCCTAACTCTTTTATGATGGTTTGTTTTTCTTTTAATTCATCTTCAATCTTTTTACTTTCTAAGTTTGCTAATTGTTGCAAACGCATTTCCAAAATAGCCACAGCTTGTCTCTCGGTAAATTTAAATGTCTTCATTAAATTTGTTCGGGCGACTTCTTTATCCTTGGAAGCTTTAATAGTTTTGATAACAGCGTCTATTTTATCAAGTGCTTTTTTAAGACCTTCTAAAATATGAGCTCTTTCCTTGGCTTTATTTAGATCAAACGCAGTTCTTCTTTTGACTACTTCTTTTCTGTGTTTTATAAACTCTTCTAAAATATTTTTGACATTTAATATTCTGGGTTGGATACCGTCTATCAAAGCTAAAGTATTATAATGAAAAGTTGTTTGTAAATCAGTTAGTTTGAATAGCCTGTTTAAAACTTTTTTAGGGAAAGCATCTTTTTTTAGTTCTATCACCACACGAACACCATCTTTATTAGATTCATCACGCAAATCTCTGATACCTTCTATCTTTTTTTCTTGAACAAGGTTGGCAATTTTTTCTAAAAGATTAGCTTTGTTTACTTGGTAGGGAACCTCGGTTACGATTATTTGAAATTGTCCGCTCTTTTTTTCTTGAATATCTGTTTTAGCTCTTACCACAACGCCGCCTCTACCAGTAGCCAAAGCTTCTAGTATATCTTTTTTATTATAAATAATACCGCCAGTAGGGAAGTCTGGTCCTTTGATAATATTAACCATTTCTTCGATACCAGTATCTGGGTTGTCTATTAAAGCAGTTACCGCGTCACAAATTTCTCCCAAATTATGGGGAGGAATAGAAGTGGCCATACCAACGGCGATACCAGTACTACCATTTAAAAGTAGTTGAGGTAATTTGGCTGGTAAAACTGATGGTTCTTTGGTGGACTCATCGTAGTTGGGTACAAAATTGACAGTGTCTTTTTCTATGTCAAATAACATTTCTTCGGCAATAGCTCGAAGTTTGGCTTCTGTATAACGCATAGCCGCAGCACTATCTCCGTCCATTGAACCAAAGTTACCTTGACCGTTTACCATCTGAGCACGCATGGAAAAATCTTGGGCCATACGTACCATAGAATCATAAATAGCACTATCTCCATGCGGATGATATTTGGCCATCACTGCACCGACTACATGAGCTGATTTTCTGAATTTGGCATTATGTCTTAAACCGATTTCCCACATAGCATATAGAATACGTCTGTGCACTGGTTTCAAGCCATCGCGAACATCTGGTAAGGCACGTGAAACAATAACGCTCATAGCATATTCTAAATATGATCGTTCCATTTCTTCTACGATAGGGATGTCTCTTAGTTCTCCTATTTGATTTTTTGGCAATAATGAATCTTGTGGCATATTTATTTTGTTGTAGTTGTTAAAATTGTTGTAGTGGTTGTGTCAGGGGTACTACTAACGCTTGAAGTAGCAGTGTCTAGTATCTCTATTATATTTTGTATTTTTTCTTTAACTTCTTCCTTGTCTTTGGCTAGTTGTTTTTCTTTTTCTTCTATAAAAACTTCATCCCAGTTTTGGGCAGTATTTTCTATTAGGTTTTTTTCTTGAATATTACCCCAGTCAACATTACCTAGTTTCATTTTAGCAGCTAAGGCCCAAAAAAATAAAATTATTAAAACAAAAGTAACAACTCCTACCCACATCCATTTTTTTATCTTTTTTTCATGGTTGTATCTTTCTGGAATTTTATATTTGTTTGACATAGTTTATATTTTAAACGCTTTTTTCTAAAACGATTAGTTCCATTCTATCTTGAGGTAAATCTTTTTGCTTTATGATTACTTTTTTATCAGTAGTTTTTGGAGCTAATCCGATTTCTTTTATAAAATCTTCTAAACCTTTGGCAGTTGGGTCACTATCACATTTGTAAGCCATTGGTATTATAATTTTTGGTTCTAATTCGCCGATAATGGCGTTAGCTTCTTTGGTATTTAAATATTTTTCATTATCTCCCACAGGAATTATTAAAATATCAGGATCAGCGATTTTATCCATAGTGGATTGAGGTGGTTTTTTATTAATATCAGACAAGTGAACAATGTTTAGTCCTTCAGCATTGATTTTAAAGACTGATTGTTTTTCTGCCGGGTAAGAATAAATCATCACATTTTTTACTTCTATTTCTCCCAGTGAATCAATGATAAATGAATCTTGACTTAGGGTAATAGTGTTTTTTCGCCCCTTGGATAACACTGCTATTTGAGGGGCTAAATTTCTAGGAAATGTCCCTTTTTCTGGTTTGTAGGGGTCTATCAATACAACAACATCGTCATTTAATTTTTTTGTTTGTAGCTTAATGCAAGTTTGCCCGAGCCATGATATATGCATATTTTTTAATTAGTAAATAACAATAAACACTCCTTTAGATTGTTTATGTTTTTAACAACGCATATATTTTATCATATTATTCCGAGTTAGGCAAGATGTGGCTGGGTTTTAAAAAGGGGTGTAAGTTGACAATTTTGTTGATTTGTGATATTTTTGTTGGACCAGTTTGGTCCTTCTGTATGAAGGAGAAAGGAGGCTCCTTTCTTTGTCCCAACCGCAAAATAGCCGGTTGGATCGTTTCTTAACAATTCTTTAGATATAAAGGAGGTGCGTCCTATGACGTGTCTTAGATATATTCTTTAGTATAAAGTCGCTAGCCAACGTGTAGGTTGCCTTGAAAAGTAAAAAGGCCCAGTAACCTTCATTATCTTTAGAAAGTCCGTTGGCTAGCGGTTTTTCTTTTTATTGACATTCTTTTAAAAATCTGGTATACTCTAGGTACTTAAAATTTATAATCAAAGTTTCTCCAACTTAGAGAGGAACACTCTTTCCTAATTAATCTTAGGAGGGGCTAAATAGGTATTTTTTTTATGTCTGAAGACAAAATATTAGACAAAAAAGCAGAGGATTTTAAAGATCTGCTAAAAGACTTTTTTAACCAATTACCAAAAGTTGGTGATGTTGTTAAAGGTAATATTATTAGTGTTGAAAAAGGTCAAATTCATCTTGATATTGAAGGTATGACTGTTGGTGTTGTTCGTGGACCAGAGTTATTTGCTGAATCAAGTGAATATACAGATTTGAAAGTAGGTACTGAAGCTGAAGCCACAGTAATAGAATCAGAAAATGAAAATGGTGAGATGGAACTTTCTTTCCGTATTGCTGGGTTTAAGCGTGCTTGGGACGCTGTTAAAAAATTAATGAAAGACGGTTTGACTGTTAAAGCTAAGATTTTAGCAGCTAATAAAGGTGGTTTAATGATGAAAGTTGATGCTTTGTCAGGTTTTATGCCTGTTTCTCAATTAAGTCCAGAAAACTATCCTCGTGTTTCAGGTGGAGATAAAAATAGAATTTTAGAAAAATTACAAAGTTTAATAGGTGGAGAAGTAGAAGTAAAAGTGATTGATGCTGATGAAAATGATGAAAAATTAATAGTATCTGAGAGAGCTGTTTGGGAAGATTCTCAAAAAGCTGTGTTAGAATCTTATAAAGTAGGCGATGTTGTAGAGGGCGAAGTAAATGCTCTAACTTCATTTGGTGCCTTTATTCGTTTCGGCGAAGGTTTAGAAGGTTTGGTCCATATTTCAGAAATCGCTTGGCAAAGAATTGATCACCCAAGAGATATTTTGAAAGTAGGCGATAAAGTAAAAGCTCAAATTATTCAACTTGATAAATCAAAAATTTATCTATCTATCAAAAGAAATGTTGAAGATCCTTGGAAAGGTGTAAAAGAAAAATATAAAGTAGGTAGTGTGGTAAAAGGAAAGATTTTGAAAGTTGAAGGTTTTGGTTTGATGGTAGCGCTAGACAGTGATATCCATGGCTTAGCTCATGTTAGTGAACTATCAAATAAACCGATGGGTGATATTAATAAAGAATTCACAATTGGACAAGAACTAGATTTTGAAATAGTTTCAATGGAGCCAGCTGAACACAGATTAGGTCTTCGTTTGGCAGGAGTAAAAGGCAAATCCACCTCCGCTAAAGTTACTGCGGACAAGGAAGAAAAGGAAGTAAAAGAAAAGAAAGTTGAAAAAGTGAGCGAAGCGAAGTCTCACACTGACGATTTGCCAGTTGGCGAAGAGTCTAGTGTCGGGGAAGAAAAGCCAAAGGCTGAAGTAAAAAAAGAGAAGAAAGAAAAGAAAAAAAAGAAAAAAGAGGAAACTAAAGTAGAAGAACCAGAGGCTGAAGTAAAAGCGAGCGAAGCGAAGTCCCACACTGACGAAGAGTCTAGTGTTGGGGAAGAGAAGTAGTATGGAAAATTCGCCTTCGCTTTAAAGCTATGGCGAACGATGAAAAAATACTTTAAATCAAAAAACCTGCTGTAATGGCAGGTTTTTTGATTTGGTTATTTAAAACCCCTCTTATTAATATTGACTTTATTTACAATTTATGTTAAAAATAATTAAACAAAGCTTTTATTCAGACCCAACCTATCCAACCTAGGAGCAGGAGAGAGACCATGAAAATTTTGATAGTGGATACTTCACGACCATTTCCCGAGCTTTTGGCCAACGAGATCGCAAAGAGGTTAAAAGACAAAGGCAAGATTCCGGCTGACCATGTGTTAAGCTGGGGTGATATGTTCGATAACAAGGATAGTTACATCGGTTTTATGGGGGACTATCACGGTGTTATTGAATCTATTATTAAGAATTTCAACGACCTTGAAGTAATTGTCATGGATTCCATGATGACTATTCCCCGTGATATAGACGGAGACTCTACCACGGCTAGTCTACAGATACTCCGCGATCTTGTGGAGGTCCATGGTTTTGATGCAAATGAACTGTATGCCAAGGCTACCTTGGTAGAAGCATTTCAACCGACTGATGGATATGACGACCTCCGCCCAAAAGGTTTGGATGATGAGGTTTGGGAGGCTTTTTGCAAGCGTATTGTACTTAAGCTTGGCATAGACTATGGCGAGTTCGCTGAAAAAATCGTTTACCGAGCTCTCTAAACTGCCCTTTTAAGGATATGTAAATACGGGATTTAATCTCGTATTTTTTTTAAATAAAAACTATTGTCAAATTTCATTTTCTATGCTAAAATAAATACATGGAATTACATAATTTACAAAATAACAGTTGTTGGGCTACTCACGGTGCTGAGTAGGGTTTTGTAATTTTTTAAAAACTGCTCATCATCTTCGTATGTTGGGCAGTTTTTATTATTGAAATTTATGAGATATTTATATTACAACAAAGCAACCTTTAGTTGGCGGAGTAATTTGTGAGTGTTATTGTATTTAAATTTAAAATAAACATAAAATATATGAACAAAGTAAATAATAAACCAAATGCCGGAGGTTATTTTGGTGAATATGGTGGACAAATAATTCCACTAAGATTAACTAAAAAATATTTATATTATATAATCTAAAAACTATGCAAAATAATTTAATTGGAAAAATAAAAAAAGTACCATTACGAGAACTTTGGAAAAAAGAAGATAAAGATTTTACTAGATGGCTTGAAGAAAATATAGATTATCTCAATGATGTTATAGGTTTTGATATAAGTATTGAATCACGAGAAGAAAATGTGGGACCTTTTCGTGTTGATTTGTATGGAGAAGATAACTACGGAAATAAAGTAATCATTGAAAATCAATTAGAGAAAACAGACCATACGCATCTTGGACAAATAATTACGTATTTAACAAATCTTGAAGCAAAAACTGCTATTTGGATTTCAAGCCATCCCGTAGAGGAACATAAGAAGGCGATTGATTGGTTAAACGAAACTACTCCTGATGATATTTCATTTTATTTAATACAGCTAGAGGCGATAAAAATTGGAAATGAACCAATAGCAGGCCCTCTTTTTACTGTTGTTAAAAGGCCAAGTGTAAAAATTAAACAAATTGGAGCTGAAAAGAAGGAATACGCACAAAGACATATTATAAGAAAAGAATTTTGGACACAATTTATCAACGAAATAAATAAAACAAATTCAATGTGTAGTAATGTTAACCCGGGAACAGAAAATTGGCTTCCGATAGCAATTGGTATGGGTGGGGTAAGTGTAAATATTGTTATATCTAAAAAATATGCTAGAGCAGAAATTTATATTAATAGAGGTACTCAAGAAGAAAATAAAAAAATATTTGATTATTTCTTTACACAAAAAGAGAAGATAGAAACTGATTTCGGAAATGAATTAATTTGGGAAAGGATGGAGGATAATGTAACTTCTAGAATTAAAAATCAGCTAGATGGAGTTGATGTGTCTAATAAAGATGATTGGGGAAAAATGAATGAATTTTTAATTGATAGTGCAGTAAGAATGGATAAAGCATTCAGAAAACACATCTCTAAAATTAATAGACATTAAAACAAAAAATAATCACACACCCCAAAACTACCTTAACACTGTAGTTTTGTGATATAATAGAAATACTGATTTAAATCAGTATTTAAATCATGATTTCTTTTTAAATAAAAAAATATATGTCTAGAAGAAAATTAGAGGACAAGCTTATCCGAAAAATAACAAAAAGTGGAGATAGTTATTGTATAACTATCCCAATTGAGATAATGAGAGAATTTGGATGGCGTGAAAAACAAAAGGTAGTGATTAAGAAAAAAGGTAAAAGTTTTAATGTTAGTGATTGGAAGAAGTAAGGATATATAAAAAATCAAAAAATCGCCACCTCGGCGATTTTTTACTTGTTCGCCGAGTTTTTGGTGTCGTATTCTTGGGTGGAGTTGCAGTGGGCAGAGAGGCGGGGTATAATAGGTTTCTATTTTGTAAATAAAGCAAACTCAAATGAACCAAGAAATAGCTTTTGGAATATTAAAATCAGGGAGAAATGTTTTTTTGACCGGATCAGCCGGGACAGGTAAAACGCATCTTTTAAATATGTATATAGACTATTTGAAAGAAAGGGGGATAAAACCCTCTATTGTTGCCCCAACTGGTATCGCCGCTTCTCACATCGGAGGAATGACTATCCATTCTTTTTTTGGCATTGGCATCAGAGACTATTACGACGAGTATATGATAGACAGTTTGTTGCAAAAAGAATTTTTATATAAACGTTTGAGTAAAGTAAAAGTTTTGATAGTAGATGAGGTGTCTATGGTTTCGCCTGATATTTTTTCAACTATGGATAGAGCCTTGCGAGGTTTTAAACAAGTAGACAAACCTTTTGGTGGGGTACAACTCATAGTTTCAGGAGATTTTTTTCAACTTCCTCCAGTTTCAAAAGCTAAACGAGAAATAAAATTTGCTTGGCAAACAGAATCTTGGAAACAAGTTGATTTTAGAAGTTGTTATTTGCAAGAAAAATTTAGGCAAAGTGATGAAGTGTTGATAAATATTTTGGATGAAATCAGGTCTGGTAAAGTTTCGGCTAAATCAATGGAAATATTCAAGGAGTGTCGGGGAAAAGAATTACCAACTGATTTTGAAATAACAAAACTATATACTCACAACATAGACGTGGATAGAATAAATGAAGAAGAGTTAAATAAGATTAGTTCTCCAACTAGAGTATTTATTTCAGACAATACTGGCACCAAGAAAAATGTTGAGAAAATATTTAAATCTTCTTTGGTGAGAGAAGAATTAAAATTAAAATTAGGGGCAGTAGTTATTTTTATAAAAAATAATTATGAAAAAGGATATGTAAATGGAACTCTTGGCAAGATAATAGATTTTAATAGCATAACTGGCGCTCCAGTTGTAAAGATTTTTTCAGGTCAAACAATCTCAGCCGAAAAAGAAAGTTGGGAATTTGAAAATACTAAAGGTACAATTGTGGCTCAGATCAGACAGGTTCCTTTGCGCTTAGCTTGGGCCTTAACAGTGCATAAGTCGCAGGGAATGACGCTTGACGCTGCCGAGATTGATTTGTCAAAAACTTTTGAAACAGGGCAGGGTTATGTGGCTTTGAGTAGGATAAAATCTATTTCTGGTTTACGTTTGATGGGTTTAAACGATATAGCTTTGACTGTTGATAATTTAGTTTCAGCAGTTGATAAACATATCAAAAAATCTTCAGATCTAAATGTTTTAAAGTTTGGTTCGTTTAGTGATTCGGAAAAGACGAAAATGTTTGAAGGGTTTATTCTAAAAAATGATGGAACACTTAAAAAAGATGATATAAAAAGAAACGCAGTAAAGCTCAAGAAAAAAAAGAAAGTAAAAAAGAAAGTAGGGACTCTGCAGGAGACAAAAGAATTATTAGAAAAAAAGAAATCTATTGAGGAGATTGTCAAAGAGAGGGGATGTTCCAGAGATACAATTTTAAAACATATTCAAAAGATTGTTCTGTCTTCGCCTGATTTGGATATTGAATATTTTAAACCAAAAGCAGAGATTTTTAAAAAAGTTAAAAAAGCAGTCAAGGATATTAAAATAAAAAATAGAAAGATTGATTTGTTGGAAAGTGGAAATATAAAACTGCGATCAGTCTTTAAATATTTAAAAGAAAAAGTTTCTTACGAAGATATAAAGTTGAGTTTGTTGTTTATAAATAAAAAATAAAAAAATAGGAAGATTTCGTGCTTCCGTCGTACGTACGTTCGTACGTACGTCGTCAGTTTCTTTTTTCTTGACACTTAAAACCTTATACTGCTATAATTTAATTGCTTAAAAAATAAAATATGAAAAATGAACAACTAAATAGAATCTTAAAACTAGTTGATAAAACTGGAGATAAATTTATTGTCTTAGATAAAGAAACAGATCGGGCTTTTGCAATTTTAGATTTAGAAGATTATGAATTAATGCATGACGATGCCTATGATTTTGAACCTGACTTTGATGATGAGGATGATGAGGACGAAGGCACAGATCCATTAACAGGATTGAGTGAAGAAGAATTATTTGAAAAGATAGACGATGATATTACTCGCTGGAAACAAGCCAACGGTATTCACAATGATTATGGTAAAGATTTTGAAGATCATAATAAAGAAGTAGAGCCAGAAGAGATTAAAGATGGTATTTTACCAGTAGCTGATATGGAAAATTTGCCTAAAAATAGCGAAAAAAGTGAAGAAATCAAAATAGAAGAATTAACTGAAATAAGAGACGAGAGTTTGCCATTGGTAGATAATATCATAGATGAAGAGCCTTTGGATGACTTGCCAGAAGACGATGTTGAGGAGGATAAATTTTATATTGAGCCACTTGAATAAATAGGATTTTTAACAAAAGGTTTTGTTGGCTTTTTAAGCACACTTTATCCCCATATTTGCCTATTGACTTATCTAAGTTTTTTTTGTATAATATACAGCGCTTCTTAATTGAAGTGCTTTTAATATATAAAATGAAAGCGGCTGGATTACAAATCTGCCTTGACCACTCAAGAGTAGAGCCGCCAATAACCTAAGTTCGTATGGCTGAGTTTTTACGTAATAAGCCACATGTTAACGTTGGTACTATCGGCCACGTTGACCATGGTAAGACTACTCTTACGGCTGCTATTTTAAAGGTAGCTGCTGCAAAAGGTTTGATCGCTCAAACTAAAAATGTAGATGAGATCGATTCCGCTCCAGAAGAAAAAGAGCGTGGTATTACTATTTCTACAGCTCATGTAGAATATGAAACAGAAAAACGTCATTATGCTCATGTTGATTGCCCAGGTCATGCTGACTATGTCAAAAACATGATTACTGGTGCTGCCCAAATGGACGGTGCTGTTTTAGTAGTTTCTGCTGCTGACGGTCCAATGCCTCAAACTCGTGAACACATCTTGCTTGCTTATCAAGTAGGCGTGCCTAATATTATAGTATTTTTGAATAAAGTTGATCAAGTTTCTGATCCAGAACTTATTGACTTAGTTGAAGAAGAAATTAGAGATTTGTTAACAAAATACAAATTTTCTGGAGATAAAACCCCTATTATTCGTGGTTCAGCTTTAAAAGCTTTAGAAAATCCAGAAGATGAAGAAGCTACAAAGCCTATTATGGAATTATTAAACACAATGGATGAATATTTTCCAGAACCAGAACGCGCTACTGATAAAGAATTTTTAATGCCTATTGAAGACGTATTTTCAATTGAAGGTCGTGGTACAGTGGTAACCGGTCGTATTGATCGTGGTATTATACATATCAACGACGAAGTTGAAATGGTAGGTTTAAAAGAAGAGCCTTCAAAAACAATTGTTACTGGTATTGAAATGTTTAACAAGCAATTAAAAGAAGGTCAAGCAGGTGATAATGCAGGAATACTTCTTCGTGGTACAAAAAAAGATGAAGTAGAACGTGGTATGGTTTTGGCTAAACCTGGCACGATTACTCCTCATACTGAATTTGAGACCAAAGTTTATATCTTGACTAAAGAAGAAGGTGGACGTCATAAACCATTCTTTGCTGGCTACAAACCACAGTTTTACATTCGTACTACGGATGTTACTGGTGAAGTTACTTTACCTGAAGGCACAGAAATGGTTATGCCTGGTGATACAGTAAATTTAAAGTGTAAATTAATTGTACCAGTAGCTATGGAAGAAAATATGAACTTTGCTATCCGCGAAGGTGGTCGTACAGTAGGAGCTGGTGTTGTAACAAAAATTATTAAATAAATCTAAAAATATATCTGCCCTGTCCGCCACGGCGGGTGGGGCAGAGATATTTAATAAAGTTCTTTAATCACTATGACAGTAGAAAATAACAAAAAAGAAAAAGAAAAAGAAGGAGAAGGTACACGTATTAGAATTAAAATTAGAGCATACGATAACCGTATTATTGATCAAGCTACCAAAACTATTATTGACACTGCTTTGAGAAATGGTGCTAAAGTAGTCGGTCCAGTACCTTTGCCAACTGAAAAGAACAAAGTTACTGTTAATCGTTCAACTTTTGTACACAAAACTGCTCGTGAACAATTTGAAATACGTACCCATAAAAGATTGATAGATATTGTAGAAGCTACTCCTAAATGTGTTGATGCGTTGATGAATTTGAGTTTACCAGCTGGCGTAGATGTCGAAATAAAAATGTAAATTGAAAAGTTAATAAACAGTGGACAATTCCATTGTTTAGAGTATTGACAGTATATTTATTTTCTGTTATAATTAGGGCACTTTAAAAAAAGGTTATTATTGCTTGACAAATAAGATCCATAACCCGTTAGTTAACGGTAGGAAAACATTTGTACGAAGCGAAAAATAATTTAGGAGAAAACTATTGAAATTTAAAAGTAATAAGCCAATTTTGATTAATCGTCAAAAAGGCTAGAAGCAAGAGACTAATATTTTATTCTACTGCTTCTAGTTTTTTTGTTAAAAAAGTTAAGTCCTATTGGACCAATGGCAAAAAATATGAAATTTATTTTAGGTAAAAAATTAGGCATGACACAGATCTTCAAAGATAATGGTGAAGCAGTTGCTGTTACCAAAGTTCAAGCTGGTCCGTGTCAAATAACACAAATTAAAGATAATGCCCTTCAAGTTGGTTTCGGAAAAACCAAAAGTTTTCGTTTAAACAAACCAAAATCAGGACATTTGAAAGATTTGGAACCAGTTAGAAGATTAAGAGAATTTAAAGTTGAAAAAACTGATAGTTTTAAAAAGGGTGATTATGTAGATTTGAGTGCTTTTGTTGAGGGTGAAAAGATCGCTATTACTGGTGTTTCAAAAGGAAAAGGCTTTGCTGGTGTTATGAAACGTTATAATTTTAAATGTGGCCCAGCATCACATGGTCAAAAACATCAAAATAGAATGCCTGGTTCAATTGGTGCTACTGGTCCACAAAAAGTTTTCAAAGGTATGAAAATGGGCGGACGTATGGGTGGTGATCAAGTTACTGTTAAAAATTTAGAAATTATAAAAATCGATTTTGAAGATAATGCCTTGTATGTTAGAGGAGCTGTTCCAGGTGCAAAACAAGGATATTTAGAAATTTTTGCTGAAGGCGATTTGAAAATTAAACAAGAAAAACAGGAAGCGAGCGAAGCGAAGTCCCGCACTGACGATTTGCCAGCTGGCAAAGAGTCTAGTACTGGGGTAAAAAAAGAAGAAGAAAAAGTCCCTGCTTCTGATGAAGTTGTGGCAGAAAAACCAGCTGAAGCTAAGGCTGAGGCAGTTGAAGAAAGTAAATAATTTTATGAAAACTAAAGTTTATAATTTATTAGGCAAAGAAACAGGCGAGATTGATTTGAAAGACGAAGTTTTTGCTGTTGAAATTAAACCTGAAGTAGTACATCAAGTGTTTATTTCTTTAACTAATAACCAAAGACAACCATGGGCTCACTCAAAAGATAAAAGTGAGGTTAGAGGCGGTGGTAAGAAACCTTGGAAACAAAAAGGTACTGGCCGTGCTCGTCATGGTTCTATTCGTTCACCTTTGTGGGTAGGCGGCGGTGTCACTTTTGGCCCTTTGAATCTTAGAAATTATAAAGATAAAATCAATAAAAAAATGAAAAAGGCAGCCATCAAGATGTGTTTGTCTGATAAAGTTACTCATGAAGCTTTCTGGGTAATAGACAACTTTGATTTTTCTGAACAAAAAACAAAAGCATTTGATAAATTTTTAAAAGATTTGCCAGCTAAAAATAAAAGATTTATAGTTTTAACTGAAGGCAAAGATGATAAAGTTTTAAAAATGACTAATAATTTACAACAGATTAAGACTGTTAGAGCAGAAGATGTAAATTTAATGGATCTTTTGAATAATCAAGGTGTGATTATTTCTAAAGAGGGTGTTAATAAATTAGAAGAAAACTTAAGTAAATAATATGGGTTTGCTAGGAAAAATAAAAAAAAATAAAGATAAAGCTGTAGAAGAAAAGAAAGCAGTTAAAGCAACTGATGAAAAGGAAGTAAAAACAGTTTCTAAAACTAAAAATGTAAAAGGTGGTAATATCTCTTATAAAGTTTTAGTTCGTCCTTTAGTTACTGAAAAGAGCGCTACTGCAGAATCACAAAATAAATATAGTTTTATTGTTTCAATTAAGGCTAGCAAAACAGATGTTAAAAAAGCTATTTTAGAAACTTACGGAGTGAAAACGATTAATATTAGAACTGTTAATGTTGAAGGAAAGAAAAAAAGATATGGTAAGTTGAGTGGCCGTAGGTCAGCTTATAAAAAGGCTATTGTAACATTACCAAAAGGCAAGACCATTACTATTCATGAAGGCGTTTAATTTCAAATATGGCTATTAAAGTTTATAAACCAACAACTCCGGGACGTCGCAAATCAAGTGTTGACGCTTTTGATGATATTACAAAAACAGAACCGGAAAAAAGTTTGGTTAAAATTATAAAAATAAAATCAGGTAGAAATAATCAAGGTAAAATAACAGTTAGGCATAAAGGTGGTGGAGTTAAAAGATATTACAGGGTAGTTGATTTTAAGAGAGTTGCCAAACTGGATGAAGAAGCAGAAGTGACAGCAATAGAATATGATCCGAATCGTGGTCCAAGAGTTGCTTTGATTGAGTATGCTGATGGAACTAAATCCTATATTTTATGTCCGCAAGGCTTAAAAGTAGGAGATAAAGTAATGTCTTCTAAAAATAAGATAGAAGCTACTACTGCTGCTCGTATGCCTTTAGAAAATATTCCAGTTGGTTTATTGATTTACAGCATAGAAGTATCTCCTGGTAAAGGTGGTCAGTTGGCTCGTGGAGCCGGTGTTGGAGCTCAATTATTAGGTATTGAAGGAAAATATGCTCAAATAAAATTGCCCTCAGGAGAAATACGTTCAATTCTAAAGTCTAATATGGCCTCTGTTGGTACTGTTGGTAACGCTGATTATAGATTGATTCGTTGGGGCAAGGCTGGTAGAAAGAGACTTATGGGTGTTCGTCCGACTGTTAAAGGTAAGAATATGAACCCTTGTGATCATCCTCATGGTGGTGGTGAAGGTCATAGTCCGATTGGTCAGAAACGTGGTCCACAAAATATTTATGGCAAGACAGCTTTGGGTGTAAAGACTAGAAATAAAAAGAAATGGACTGGAAAATTAATTATCCAAAAAAGAACTAAAAAGAGAAAATAAAATAAAAATATGAGTAGAAGTCTTAAAAAAGGTCCTTACGTTGACCCGAGAATATTACAAAAAGTAGAAAAAGCTAAGGTCGAAGGTAAAAAAACTCCGATCAAAACTTGGTCTCGTGCTTGTGTTATTTCTCCTGAGATGGTTGGTGTTACTTTTTTAGTACACAATGGTAGGGATTTTATTTCTGTCTATGTAGAAGAAAATATGGTAGGCCATCGTTTAGGAGAATTTTCACCTACTCGTAAATTTGTAAGTCATGGTGGTAGAATGGCTAAGGTTCAAGCTAAAGGTAAATAATCAATATGCAACAAGAAGTAAAAGCAAAATTAAGATTTTTAAGAATAGGCCCACGTAAGGTTCGTTTGGTTGCTGATTTAATTAGAGGCAGACAAGTAGTCGAATCTGAAAATATTTTGCGTGTTTTAAATAAAAAAGCCGCTCGTCCAGTTTTGAAATTAATGTTATCAGCTATTGCTAATGCTGAACATAACTATGAAATGAAAAAAGAAGATTTGGTAATTACAAAAATTACAGTTGACGAAGGCCCGATTTTAAAAAGA
This sequence comes from uncultured Gammaproteobacteria bacterium, assembly GCA_964624315.1. Classification (GTDB taxonomy): domain Bacteria; phylum Patescibacteriota; class Patescibacteriia; order Magasanikbacterales; family GWA2-37-8; genus CAZUWJ01. The sequence continues at coordinate 54,684 of CAZUWJ010000001.1, read as the reverse complement.
TGGATGCCACGTGCTCAGGGTAGAGCTACTAGTATAAGAAAAAGAACTTCTCATATTAATATTTTTCTATTAGGAGAAGCTCCAGAGAAGAAAAAGGCTGTTAAAAAAGAAAAAGCCTCAGAAAAGGAAGAGCCTGTTAAAAAAGATAAAGATCCAGAGAAGAAAGAAGCTGTTAAAAAAACTACTAAAAAAGAAGATAAGAAATAACATAATTTTATGGGTCATAAAGTACATCCTAAAATTTACAGAACTCCTATAGTTTTTACTTGGGATTCAAAATGGTTCGCCAAAAAGAACAAAGGAGCTTTGTTATTAGAGCAAGATATTAAAATACGTGAATATTTAGAAAAAAAATTAAAAGAATCTGGTATTGATGCTATTGGTATTGAAAGAACTTTGAGGGATGTGTCAATTACTATTTTAGCTGCTAAACCAGGTATGATTATTGGACGTAATGGTCAAGGTTTGGAAGAATTAAGAAAACACATTGAGAAAAATATTTTACAGTTTAAAATAAAAGTGAGAATGAATGTTCAGGCTTTAAAACAGCCAGCTTTGTCTGCTAAAGTTATAGCTACAACTACTGCTTTAGAGATAGAAAGACGTATTCCGTTTAGAAGAGTAATGAAACAAGCTATTGATAGAGTTATGAATGCTGGTGCTAAAGGAGTGAAGATTTGTATGGCTGGTCGTTTAAATGGAGTTGAGATTGCCAGAACTGAAAAATTAAGTGCTGGTAAAATGTCCTTAATCACTTTACGTAGTGATGTGGACTATGCTTTTGTAGAAGCTCAAACTATTTTTGGTAAGATTGGTGTTAAAGTTTGGGTTTATCATGGTGAAACTTTTGGCAGAAAAGAAAAATTTAAAAAAGAAGAGAATAAATAATCAATATGTTGTTACCTAAGAAAGTAAAACACAGAAAATGGCACAAAGGACGTCGTCGCCAAAAAGGCGTGGCTACCCGTGCTAACAAAGTATCTTTTGGTGAATTTGCTATTAAAAGTCTTGGTTATGGTTGGCTTAGTAGTAGAGAAATAGAAGCTACTCGTCGTGTTTTGACTCGTTATGTTCGTAAAACAGGTAAGATGTGGATTAGAATTTTTCCTGATAAACCAGTAACAAAAAAAGGTAATGAAACCCCTATGGGTTCTGGTAAGGGTGCACCGGATCACTATGTCTGTGTTGTGAAACCAGGTACAGTGTTGTTTGAACTATCAGGCATTGATAAAAAAACTGCTCAAGAAGCTATTAAATTAGCTGGTTATAAATTGAGCGTTAAAGCAACTTTTGCAGAAAAGAATTAAATATATGGATTACATTGATTTAAAAAATAAAACAAAGAAAGATTTAAATGAAATGCTTTTGGAAAAAAGAGAAGGGTTGAGGAATTTACGTTTTAGTGCTTTTAGTCACCAGTTGAAACAGGTGCATAAAATAAAGCAAATAAAAAGAGATATTTCAAGAGTCTTAACTGCTTTGAAAGAAAGCAAATAAGTATAATTTTATGGAAAATAGTAAAATAATTAAAAGAGTATTCACAGGTGAAGTAATTTCAACTTTAATGGAAAAGACTATTACTGTTAATGTTAATAGGATGAAGCCTATTAAAAAATACCAAAAAGCTATCAAAGTTAGTCATAAATATCATGTTCATGATGAAAAGGGAATAGCCAAAGTTGGTGATATGGTAGAATTTACTGAATGTCGTCCTCTTTCAAAAACAAAAAAATGGTATTTAACTAAAGTTTTGTCAAAATAATTATTGTATAGTAAATTGTTAATATGATACAACATCGTTCAATGATAAAAGTAGCCGATAACAGTGGTGCAAAAAAATTGCAGTGTATTAGGGTACTTGGAGGTTATAAAAAACGCTATGCTAGAATAGGCGATGTTGTTACTTGTGCTGTAAAAGAAGCTGCTCCTCGTGGGCAAGTTAAAAAAGGTGAAGTAATACATGCTGTTATAGTTAGACAAAAAAAAGAAATTGGTAGAAAAGATGGAACTTATGTAAGATTTGATGAAAATGCAGCTGTGATTATTGATCGTAAGACAAAAGAGCCTAAAGGTACACGTATTTTTGGGCCTGTTGCCAGAGAATTAAGAGTTAAAGGTTTTCAAAAGATAGTTTCTTTGGCTCCAGAAGTTTTGTAAAATAAATATAGTTTTATGAAAATCAAAACAAATGATAAAGTAAAAGTTACAACTGGTAAAGATGCAGGTAAAACTGGAAAGGTTATTCAGGTTTTCCCAAAAATTGATAGAGTGGTTGTTGAAGGTTTAAATATCATGAAGAAACATTTACGTGCTTCAAAAGCTGGGGAAAAAGGACAAATTATTGAATTGTCAGCACCAATTAATATTAGTAATGTAATGCTTGTTTGCCCAAAATGTGGGGTGCCAGCTAGAATTGGTTTTAAAAAAGAAGGTGAAGATAAAAAAAGAGTTTGTGGTAAATGTAAAGAAGTAATAGACTAATAATATGGAAAATAATTTATATAAACAATATAAAAAAGAAGTAGTATCAGCCTTAAAAGAAGAATTTGGTTATAAGAATGTAATGCAAGTACCAAAGATTTTAAAAGTGACTGTTAATTCTGGTGTTGGTAAAATGGCAAAAGAAGCTAATTTTATTGAAACAGTAGAAAAAACTTTACAAAAAATTACTGGTCAAAAAACAGTTAGAACTAAAGCTAAAAAAGCTATTTCAAATTTTAAGCTAAGAGAAGGTATGGATGTGGGTGTAAAAGTTACCTTACGCGGGAAGAGAATGTATGATTTTTTAGAAAAATTAGTGAAAATTGCTTACCCTCGTATTCGTGATTTTAGAGGAATAACTGACAAGGGTTTTGATAGACAAGGTAATTTTTCTTATGGTTTCAGAGAAAATTTATCTTTTCCAGAAGTGAAAGCTGATGAGATAGATAAAATACATGGTTTAGAAGTAGTTATTAGCACTAATGCAAAAAATAAAGAAGAAGCTAAAGCTTTGCTTAAAAAATTAGGTTTCCCATTTGTAAAATAAGTATTTATTATGGCTACTAAAGCACAAATAGCAAAATCAAAGAAAACACCAAAATACTCTACCAGAATTGTTAGACGTTGTTGGAAGTGTGGTCGCAAACGAGGATTTATGAGAAAATTCGGTTTATGCCGTATCTGTTTTAGAGAGCTTGCCAATGATGGTAAAATCCCTGGAGTAAGAAAATCCAGTTGGTAGTTCATTTAAGGCGCATTGATAAACTATTTAAAAATAATAAAAAATAATAAACAAAATAATAAACACCTATGATGACAGACCCAATAGCTGACATGTTAACCAGAATCCGAAATGCCTTTATGGCCCACAAAAAAGAAGTGGTTATTCCTTATTCTAAAACTAAAAAATCTATTTTAGATATTTTAGCCAAAGAAGGTTATATCGGAGAGATAAGCAAAATTGAAGGCAAACATGCTGATTTGCAGGTGGTTTTGAGATACAAAGGAAAAAGTTCAACCATTACTAGTCTTAAAAGAATAAGTAAGCCAGGCCATCGTCGTTATATAAAAGCCAAAGATATTGAAAGAGTTTTAAATGGCTATGGTATGGCTATAATTTCTACTCCAAAAGGTGTTATGACCACCAGAGATGCTCGCAAACAACAACTGGGTGGAGAGTTAATCTGTGAAGTTTGGTAATTAATTTATAAATTATGTCACGTATAGGAAAAACAATTAGACAAATCCCTGCTGGAGTTACTTTGGAAGTAAAAGATGGTGTTTTGATTGTTAAAGGCCCAAAAGGTGAATTAAAACAAAAATTAAATTCTCTTGTTAGTATAGATATAAATGGACAAGAGGCTAAAGTTGTTGTTAAAAAAGAAACCGATAAGACAGAGCGTGCTTTGTGGGGAACATATTCTAGCCTTTTGCAAAACATGATAATCGGAGTTACTGAAGGTTTTAAAAAACAGCTAGAGATAAACGGAGTTGGTTATAAAATTACTTTGAATGGTAAAGATTTAAAAGTAGAAGCCGGTTATTCTCATCCAGTAGATGTTAAAGTTGTTCCAGATATAACTTTTACAGTTGAAAAGAATGTTGTTACTATTGAAGGTATTGATAAGCAAGTAGTGGGTGAAGTAGCTGCTAATATTAGATCAATTAGAAAACCAGAACCTTACAAAGGTAAAGGTATTAAATATACTGATGAAATTATACGTCGTAAAGCTGGTAAAACTGCCGCTTCCGCATAAAATTTAAAAATATGAAAAGAAAAATAGATTCAAAAAATAAAAATAGACAGTTAAGACATACTAGGATTAGAAAGAGATTAAAAGGCACAGCTACCGTCCCTCGTTTGTCTGTTTTTAGAGGTTTGTGTAGTCTTAATGTACAGTTAATAGATGATATTAGTGGTAAAACATTATGTGCTGTTAATACCAAAGAAATAAAAGAAGATAAAACTGATAGCCTAAATGGTAAAGTAGCTAAAGCTTATTTAGTTGGAAAATTATTAGCTGAAAAAGCTAAAGAAAAAAAGATAGAACAAGCTGTTTTTGATAGAGGTGGTTATCAATTCCACGGTAGAGTGAAAGCAGTGGCTGATGGTGCCAAAGAAAATGGTTTAAAAATTTAAAATTTTTGTTAAACAATTGTTTTTATGAAAAAAAATCCACGCAGAAGTAATAACCGTAATAAAGAACGCGAAGAATTTAATCGCCAGATTTTAGATTTAGCTCGTGTAACTCGTGTTACCAAAGGTGGTAAACAGTTGAGTTTTAGAGCTTGTGTTGTTTTGGGTGATAAAAATGGTCGTGTCGGCATGGGTTTATCAAAAGGTAAAGATGTTCAAATAGCCGTTGATAAAGCTGTTAAACAAGCTAAGAAAAATATAATTCATGTTCCAGTAATGAAGGATACTATTCCTCATGTTGTTGAAACTAAATTTAAAGCTGCAAAAATTTTATTAAAACCAGCCCCGACTGGTTCTGGAGTTATTGCCGGTGGTTCTGTTCGTGTTATTTTAGAATTAGCTGGTGTACCTAATGTTTCTGCAAAAATTTTAGGTAAAACAAAAAATAAAATTTCCATTGCTAGAGCTACTTTGAAAGCTTTGCAATCTTTTAAAAATTATGAAGAATTAGTAAAGAAAACAAAAAGACCTCCATTAAAAAAAGAAGAAAATGCAAGACCGGCTTTTAAGAAAAGTTATAAGCCTAGTGATAGAAAAGCCCCTTTCAAAAAATTTGTTAAAAGAGAGCCTGCTACTGTCCCTGCTACCTCCCCCGCTAAAGTTACTGCGGTTAAAAAAGTTGTAGCGGTCGAGAAAGCTGTAGTGGACAAAAAAGAAGATCCCGCCGTCACTAAAGCTGTGGTGGATAAAAAATAAAAAATATGATAATGCAACCAAATACAATTAAGCCAGCCAAAGGCTCAAAAAGAAAAAGCAAGAGAGTTGGGCGTGGTAATGCATCTGGTAAAGGTAATTATTCTGCCCGTGGTATGAAAGGACAGCGTTCTCGTTCTGGTGGTAAGAGTGGTTTGAAAATAAAAGGTGCAAAAAATATTATCCAATCAACTCCAAAGCTCAGAGGTTTTAAAAGTCTAGCTACTAAACCAGCTACCATAATTTTGGGCAATATTGAAAAGAAATTTGCAGATGGGGAAGTGGTTAGTATGGTTACTTTAAAAGAAAAAAGATTGATAAATAAAACTGTAAAATCCGCTAAAGTAGTTTTGAGAGGAGAATTAACCAAAAAAATAATTTTAGATGGGGTAGGATCCACCAAGTCTGTAGGAGAAAAGATAAAAGCAGTCGGTGGGGAGATCAAATAAATTATAACTCTCAGAGCATTATATTTTAGGGTTATTGATTAATTTAAAAAATATGTGGTCAGATAAAGTTAGACAAATTTGGAAAATAAAAGATTTAAGAAAAAATATCTTATTTGTTGTTTTGATGTTGGTTATTTTTAGATTAGTAGCTCACATTCCTGTGCCAGGTGTAGATGCTGGAGCTTTACAAAAAATGTTAGCTGGCAATCAAATGCTTGGGATGTTAAATGTTTTTTCAGGTGGAACTATGCAGAACTTTTCAGTAGTTATGCTTGGTATTGCCCCTTATATTACTGCATCTATTATATTTCAGTTGTTAACCATGATTGTGCCAAAGTTAGAAGAAATTCAAAAAGAAGGTGAATCTGGTCAGCAAAAAATAAACATGTATACTCGTTTTTTAACTGTACCATTGGCTTTTTTACAATCATATAGCATGATAAAGCTTTTGAATTCTCAATCTCAAGTTCCTCTTTTGGTGGGAGTTGATGCTTTCAGATTTTTAATTATGATTTTAACAATTACAGCTGGTACTATATTTTTGATGTGGATCGGTGAGATGATAACTGAAAAGAAAGTGGGTAATGGTATTTCGCTTTTGATCTTTGCTGGTATCGTTACAGGTTTGCCAACTGTTGTTAGAAATTTAATAGTTAACTATAATCCATCTGATTTATATACACTAATCTTATTTGGAGGAATTACTGTTTTTACTATCGTTGGAGTTGTGTTTATAAACGAAGGTCAGAGAAATATTCCAGTTAGTTATGCGAAACAAATTAGAGGTAATAAAATGTATGGTGGATCAAATACCCATTTACCGTTGCGTGTGAATCTTGCTGGTGTTATTCCAATTATCTTTGCTATTTCTTTGATTTTATTTCCACCGATGATTGCTCAGTTTTTTATAAATGCGCAGAGTGCTTGGATGGCGAGTCTGGCTATGGGTGTTGTTAAAGTATTTCAAAATCAAGTTTTTTACGCAGTATTATATTTTGTCTTGGTATTTGGTTTTACATATTTTTATACTGCTGTTATATTTCATCCTCAGAAAATCGCTGAGAATTTACAACGTCAAGGTGGTTTTATTCCTGGTATTCGTCCTGGTAAAGAAACAGAAAGTTATCTTAACAGAACAATGACTAGGATTAACTTAACCGGAGCATCATTCTTGGCTGGTATTGCTATTTTACCGCTTGTGTTGCGTGGTATACTTGGGGTACAGAGCTTATCTATCGGTGGTACTAGTATATTGATCGTAGTAGCTGTTGCAATTGATATAGCGAAACAGATTGAAGCACAGGTAACAATGCATGAATACGATAGGATATAAATTTTCTTGTAGCATTGTCCTCCTGAGGAACCGAAGGATCTAATAATCAAATAAAAAACCTTTCTTTACGGAGAGGTTTTTAAATTTTAAGAGTAAAAGAAACTATAGTTTAAACTGTAGTTAAAACTATAGTTTCTTTATTTTATATTAAACAAAAAATATAGTGTTATCCCCGCGAAAGCGGGTTTGCCTACCTACAAAGGGAGTGTTGTCATTCTGATCCGCCGGGTGGCGGAGAAGAATCTAAAGTTGTGGTACAATATCTTTCTAGGTAGGGCATTGTCATTCTGAGGAATCGAAGGATCTAGAGCTGTGGTACAATATCTTTCTAGGTAGGGCATTGTCATCCTGAGGAATCGAAGGATCTAGAGCTGTGGTATTAGATCCTTCGGTTCCTCAGGATGACAGTTTGTTTTAATTAGCAGTTAATAAAAAAATACCCCCAGCACAACTGTGCCGGGGGCGGTAAGAAAAAGGGTTATTACATTGAACAGATATTTTCCAGGATGGCCCTTGTGCCTGGTTTTAGATAAAACCGGACGTTAAAGTCATGTTGCTGCCACCTACATGGCAGTAGGCCCTCACAAAAAATAAACTCCTCGCGTTCGTCTTCCCCTCTGGGCGTGTATACGAGGTAATTAAAGAGGTGGTTGAGCTTACCCTTATATTTTAGAGGATAACACTTCACCTTGAGATGCTGGTCTCCCTTCTCAAAGTGGTAGTATGCATCTTTATAATAAATCGTTTGGTCAAGCTCATTACTACCCATACCTATCCAGCCCCCTTCTTCTTCTAAGAGGGATTGGATGGGCAGGGTCGCATCTTGATCCCATGTTTCTTCATGTCCGCAACCCCCAAAGGCGATTGCGAAAATAGAAATAAGAATGGCAAACATCGTAGCTTTGGCCATGAGTTGCATTGTTCATTCTCCTGCCCACCGTTCCACGGTGAGCGTCAATAGGTTCGTTCCAATTTTCGTATCATTCCAAGAAAACCAAAGCCAATGTATTAGCTTTAATCTTCTTGGAATGATTGTATTTTTTAAATAACCCTTAATTTTAAAGAACAGTTTTTACAACAAGCTATTATATCATATTTTCAGGGTTTTGTCAAGGGGGATAGAAGGATAATAAAAAAAACACCCCCAAGCACGAATTGTGCCGAGGGGTAGTAAGAGAAAAAAGGGTTATTTGAAATTTTGGAAGCCCATACAAAGGCTATCCAACTCAGCCCTTCGGGCTGTTGTTGGAGAGAAAGTGGTGGAGCTGCTTCCGTCTTGTTCGTAGCGGAAACAGATGTTTTCCGTGTTACGACAGCCGTCGACGATGTAGTAGCATTTCATACTTCCGGAGGATCGTCCCTCCCATGCTTCGGCAACATAGTGCACTTCTTGCACTTCTTCCCCTCTACACTGTATTACGATTTTGTTTTGTTCCCCGTCTTTTTTCTGGAGGTAAACCTTTCCAGACCACTTGTCGTAGTATCCTTTCAAGTTTTTATTCTCGAAAAGGACATTGGAGGGATCTTGAATCCGATCAGTGTGTGGGGTGTCGTAACAGGCGAACACCTGTCCATAATAACCCTCTGGGAGGGAGGTCATGACACCATCGCCAAAAGAAGGCACAATACCTTCCATTAGGTCTTCTTGGGTCATGATTTCGCTAATACCATCGCCACACCCCATGAAGGTGGCGGTGAAAATCGCGATGGCCATTAGGAAGGCCAGGTCTCCTGCTATGGTTTTAAAATTTTTCATGGTCTTCTCATTGTTCCTACTTACTTTATAAGGCCCTAAGCTAGGCACTAAGCACTGTCAGTGTTATTGTTCTAAACATCCATTTACCAATAAGTATTTAGTAAATAAATGCTTAGAACAATAGCTAGGAAGAAAACAACAAATCTTTTTAAATAACCCTTAATTTTAAAGAACAAACCCCTCTTGGATAAAGAGGGGAATTTTACATAAAACAAGAGTTTTGTGTAAAATACCGCTCTCTCTAACAGTATTTATTTAACAGATTATTATACCACATTTTAACCTTCTTGTCAAGCCCCTAGCTTTATGTTATACTAATTTTGCCTAATTTAAGCGGAAAAAATCAAATTTATGCAAAAAATAATCATTTTAATTGGCCCGCCAGGAAGCGGAAAGGGCACTCAGGCTAAAAAATTAGTTGAAAAACATAAATATGGCCATATTTCAACTGGTGATCTTTTGCGTGCATTAGCGAGTGATCCGAACGCTGACTCAGAAGATAAAAAGAAGCTAGAAGAGATGAAAACCGGCAAACTCGTGTCTGATGATTTGATATACAAGCTGGCTTTTGCAGAAATTGAAAAATATTTGGATGCTGGTCAAGGAGTTCTATTAGACGGAGCTATACGAAATGTTGCTCAAGCTGAAAAATATCAAGATTTTTTTGTTAGCAAAAACTTAGCTGACGAGGTAAAAGCGATTGAAGTGTCTTTGTCTGATGAAGAAAGTTTTAATAGATTAACCAAAAGAAGAGTTTGTAAAAGTTGTGGAGAAATAATTCCTTGGCTTCCGAAATATTACAACATAGATAAATGTCTAAAATGTGGTGGAGACTTAGAAGTGAGAGCAGATGACAGTGAAGAAGTCATTAAGGAGAGGATAGATAAACAAGGCAATGTCCCTTTGAAACCTATTTTAGATTTTTATGATAATTTGGGTGTATTAAAAAAAGTTGATGGTCAAAAAACTATTGAAGAAGTAGAGTCTGATATTGACCAAATTTTAAAAAATTAATATGTATATAAAAGAAAAAGAAGAATTAAAACAAATTAAGGCTGGTGGAAAAATTTTGGGTCGTATTTTATCTGAGTTAGTAAAAGCTTCAAAAGCCGGAGTTTCTACCTGGGAGATAAGTGAGCTAGCTGAAGAAAAAATAAAAGCAGTCGGAGGTAAACCATCTTTCAAAGGCTACGTGTCTGGAGCGGGTGATATACCTTTTCCAACAGCTATCTGTGCTTCTATAAACGAAGGCATAGTTCATGGTATCGCTCGTAAAGATGTCGTTTTAAAAGAAAGTGATATTTTTAGCATTGATATTGGGATGGAATGGCCAGTATATTCTGGTAGTAAAAATAAAAAAGAAAGAGTTCGAGGCTGGTTTACAGATACAGCGATTACTTTTCCTATTGGGAGCATTGATTCAAAAACAAAAAAATTACTAAAGACAACCAGGGGGGCTCTAAAAGCTGGTATAAAAGTTTGCAAACCGGGCAACACTGTCGCTGATATCGGGGCCTCTATTGAAAAGTATGTAAAATCTCAAGGAAATTATGGGATTGTGCGTGATTTAGTTGGTCACGGCGTTGGCCATGAAGTTCATGAGCAACCTCGCGTAACAAATTATTATGAAAAAGAATTAGAAAAATGGATATTGGAACCGGGTGTAGTAATTGCGATTGAACCGATGATAACACTTGGAACTTATAAAATAAAAACTGCTAGTGATGGGTGGACTATTGAGACAGCTGACAATTCTTTGTCTGGCCATTTTGAGCATACAATAATTATTACTGATAGTGGTTGTGAAGTAGTTACCAGGAGACCGGATGAGAATAAGGAAAGATTTTAAACCGTTGTCATTCCGACCGTAGCTCAACCCGCCGAGGAGGCGGGGTAGAGCGAAGTGGAGGAATCTTTAGTTGCTATCATTACTTTTTTGTATGTAATCTGTAGTAAAGATCCTTCTCCGCCATTTGGCGGATCAGGATGACGGTGTATTATTTTAGATTTAGCGTTTATGAATATTCTAGGAATTGATTTTGGTACAAAAAATTTTGGTTTAGCCTGGTCTGATACAGATATTGGGGTGGTTTTGCCTTTTGGAGTAGTTCATAGCTTAGATGATATAGTAAAAGTAATAAAAGAAGAAAAGGTTGAGAAGGTTGTTTTGGGTTTGCCTTTAGGATTAGATGGTACAGAGCAGGCCAATGCAAAAAGAGTAAGAAAGTTTGCTGAAAAATTAAAAAAAGAAATTCAAGCGCCCTTAGAGTTTTATGATGAGAGATTTTCTTCTCAGCAGGCAGATGTAATGGGTGGGATAGCAACAAGAGATGAAAAATCAGCAATGGTTATTTTGGAATCTTTTTTAGTAAGTAAAAATAGGAAATAATTTAAATATGTTAGGTATAATTTTGTCCTGTCGTGATTTTAGAGAAAATGATAAATCTATCAGTCTTTATACTTTAGAGCAAGGAAAAATAGAGGCAATAGCTACGGGTGCTAAAAAAATAGTTTCAAAAAATGCGGCCTATCTGGAGCCGTGTTCTTTTGTAGAGATTGATATAGAAAAAGGAAAAGAATTTAATCGTGTAACTAAAGTTCTGGGTTTAGAATATTATAAAAATATTCGGACAAATTTTGATAAAATATTGGTGGTAAAGTTTGTTATTAAAGTATTTGGTAAAACCGTCAAAGAACAGCATAGAGATGAAGAGTTATTTAAATTACTCTATGATTTTTTAACATATTTAGAACAAAATAATTTGAAAGATAAAACAAAGATTATTGATTTATTTTTTATAAAGTTTCTCAAAGTGTTAGGGTTGTATGATTTTAGTACGGATATCAAAAAATGGTCTGATCACAACAGAGTTTTACAGCATAAACTTATTTATGAAAAAGTAAGAGGTGTATTAGAATACGATATGGGGGATTGGGCAAGCCTTGAAAGTTTTAGTTAATTTTGTTAAGATTAATAAAATAGTAAATTATAAAATATGCATGTATATATAGAAAAATTAAGCGAGTATGTGGGGGAAATAGTCGAAATAAAAGGCTGGCTCTATAATAAACGATCGTCTGGTAAGATAGCTTTTTTAGAGTTGCGTGATGGGACTGGTTTTGTTCAGGGAGTTGCTAGTTTAAACGATGTGGGTGAAGACGGCTGGGCTCAAATAGAACAAAGCTCACAGGAGTGCTCGGTAGAAGCGGTTGGTAAAGTAGTGGAACATCCCAAAAAACCAGGAGTTTATGAATTACAAATGCAAAATTTTAAAGTAATTAGTGATTCCGTAGACTATCCAATAGCCAACAAAGAACATGGGCCTGATTTCTTAATGGACAATCGTCATCTATGGCTTCGTAGCTCCAAACAGTGGGCGATATTACGCGTTAGAGATGCCGTTATTATGGCTATTAATGAATATTTGCATAAGGAAGATTTTATAAAAGTTGATTCTCCAATTTTTACTCCCAATGCTTGTGAGGGCACAACTACTCTTTTTTCAGTTGATTATTTTGATTTAGGACAAGCTTATTTGTCTCAGTCAGGTCAGTTGTATTTAGAGGCTGCCGTACAATCAGTTGGGCGCTGTTACGATTTTGGTCCAGTTTTTCGTGCTGAAAAAAGTAAAACCAAAAGACATTTGACTGAATTTTGGATGATGGACGCTGAAGCTGCTTTTATTGGGCACGATGAAAATTTGGATATTCAACAAGGCTTAGTGCAGTATATTGCTAAATATTGTTTAGAACATTGCCAGAAAGAATTAGAAGTTTTAGAAAGAGATATTAAACCTTTGCAAATAGTTGTAGAAAAAGATTTTACCAGGTTAACCTATACTCAAGCGATTAAAAAATTAAATGAACTTGGGAGTGATATAAAATATGGAGAAGATTTGGGAAATGATGATGAGGGATTATTAACAAAGGATAGTGATGTACCTGTCTTTATTGAAAAATGGCCCAAGAGTATTAAGCCATTTTACATGAAAGAAGACCCGGAGAACCCAGATATTGTTTTGAATAGTGATTTGATAGGGATAGAGGGGTCAGGTGAATTGATAGGTGGTTCCGAGCGTGAAGATGATTATGATCTTTTGTTAGAAAAAATTAAAAAAGATAATCTAAATTTAGAAGATTTTAAATGGTATTTGGATATAAGAAAATATGGTAGTGTTCCTCATAGCGGATTTGGTATTGGACTAGAAAGAACGGTGCGTTGGATAGCCGGGGTAGAACATATTCGTGAGTGTATTCCATTCCCAAGAACTATTACTAGGTTGAGACCTTAATATTAAAATAAAATAATAAAAAAATCAACGAATTAATTCGTTGATTTTTTTATAGCCGTCATGTTGAGTATGGTGTTGTCATTCTGAGGTATCGAAGAATCTAGATCCTTCGTTTCACTCAGGATGACAGCAGATTATTTAGGACTACATTTTTTATTTTAATATTATTTCATCAATGCTTGGCGGAGTAAGAAAGCGTATGTTTGCCCCTGATTCTCCGGCCCCACAAGAAGTATAGAGCGGAATATCGTCAAAGTAATTTAGTCCTCTCCAATATTTTTTTGGTAGTTTTACATCTGGATTGCCAAGTGGTCCAATAATTGGCAAATAAATTTGACCTCCGTGAGTATGGCCGGACAAAACTAGATCTGGTTTTTTAATATCGTTTGGCCAGTAGGATATGCCATCAGGATTGTGAGTTAAATATATTAAGGTTGCATTTTTATCCCAATTTTTTAATTCTTCAAAATTTATTTCCCCTCCCCATAAATCATCTATGCCAAATAAACAAAGCTTTTGATTATTTAAGCTTAAACAATCGAAGTTGTTTCTTAGTAATTTAGCTCCGATTTTATTCATTTGTAGAATAGTTTCTAAGCTTCTGTCCCCAGTGCTTTTGTTTGGAGAAATGTTCATCCCTCCCAAGCCGTATTCATGGTTTCCTAATATGTAGTAAGTTGGGTAGTTTTTTGTTAAAATAGATAGGGTATCTAAATATTTAATATCGTCCAGCGTGCCTTCATTAGAAATTAGGTCCCCGCCAAATAGTATTAAGTCAGGTTTTATTTTTTTTACCTCTTTAACTATTTTATTCATCCATTTTTCTTTTTTATATTTGCCGATTTGTATATCAGCTATAAAAGATATTTTGATTGGTTGCTCCATGTTAGATAAATCTATAGACTGAGTTTTGGTAATTAAAATGTTTGGTTCTATGAATCTGGTATATAATCCAGCAAAAGAGATAGTAAGCAAAAAAGCTATCAAAACGTAAGTTAAATTTTTATTTTTTGAAGCAAAAGTTTTTGGATTTTTAGTATCTTTTAAAAAAACAAAAATTAAAAAGACGGCCAGAGCTGTCAAACCGTAAATTATTATGTGAAGGTAGTTCATAGGGTATCGATACGGTATCAATAGGTTATTGATACCCCTATTGTTAAAGTGGGTTTTGTGCCGAAGGAGGGTTTATCGTCCGTAGGTCTTGTGCCGAAGGAGGGACTCGAACCCTCAAGGATTGCTCCACACGATTTTGAGTCGTGCGTGTCTACCAGTTTCACCACTTCGGCTTATATTAGTAATGTTTTTCGAAGCATTAGTTTTAACATTCTTTTGCCAGTACTAGTTTTGAGATAGTTTTCTCTTCTCACAGAATCTTCTTTATCTAGAAACGCTTCATAATGCAGTAATTTTAATGGGCAATATTTACCTGTTGATTTTACTTTTTTATTTAAATGTTCATTATACCTTCTTTTTAGGTCGTTTGTTCTACCAGTATATAGATCATTATTTGAAAGTTTTAATATATATACATAATACATAATTCTCCTTAGATTTTGTCCCAACTAGAGCAAAGCTCAGTTTGGGACACCCCAAAGCGAGCTTTGCTCTGCTTGGGGTGAGTCGTGCGTGTCTACCAGTTTCACCACTTCGGCTTATATTATTAACGTTTTTCGAAGCATTAGTTCTAATATATATAATATAAGTTGACGTAATTTTTCAGAGTCAAAATTAATTTTTTTATTTATTTTGTCTGCCAGAGAGGCAGATTGCTTAATTTTGCCATTACATTATACAAAATTATTGGTCTTTTGTCAATTCTATGATATAATTATATTAGTTTGAGTGTGTATCAAGTTTTTTTACAAAATAAAGCCTCAAATAAATTGTCATTCCGACCGTAGCTCGTCCCGACGAGGAGGAGGGGCAGAGCGGAGTGGAGGAATCTTTTTGTGTAGCTATTTATAAGTAAGTACCAAGAAAGATCCCTCGACAAGCTCGGGATGACAGGTGTTTGTTATAGGTATATTAAGTAAATTTTTTAGTTTAATAAAAAATTTAACCTAGTTTAGGTTGTTTTATATGTCAAATATAATATCTGTCGTAAACCAAAAAGGTGGTGTAGGTAAAACAACTACAGCGGTAAATTTAGCAGCCGGTTTGGCAGAACAAGGCAAATTTGTTTTATTAGTTGATTTGGATCCCCAAGGCAACGCTACTTCTGGATTAGGCATTAAACACAATGAATTAGAAAAGGGATTATATCATGCTTTGATGGGTGAACATCGTTTGCACGATGTCGTTCTTAATACCGCTCACGAAGGTCTAAGAGTTGTCCCAGCTACCGCTGATTTAGCAGGAGCTAATGTAGAATTAGTAAATATTGAAGGCCGAGAGATGAAATTATCTGATATTTTAGGAGAGGTCAAACATGCTTATGATTATGTTATTGTTGACTGTCCCCCTTCTTTAGGTATTTTGACTTTGAATGGGCTAGTGGCCGCTGATAAAATTTTGATACCAGTTCAAGCTGAATATTATGCTTTGGAAGGTTTGGGGCAACTTTTGAAAACCATTGAATTAGTTAAAGAAAATATTAAACCTGAACTTCAAGTTTTAGGGGCTGTTATGACTATGTATGATGCTAGAACTCGTTTGTCATCAGAAATTTTAGATGAATTATACAAATATTTTCCTAGCAGTATTTTTAGGACAGTTATCCCTAGAACAGTTCGCTTGGCCGAGGCGCCAAGTTTTGGTAAAAGTATTTTTCACTATGAACCTCGTGGTAAAGGAGCAAAATCTTACACTCGTTTAGCCAGGGAAGTAAGTGATTATATTGATTCTTTAGAATAAAATTATGGCATTAGGTAAAGGTTTGGGGGCTCTTATTACTCCCACAAATAATAATAAAAAAGAAGATAATTTTGAAGGTAGAATTTGGCAAATTCCACTGTCAAAAATTATTGCCAATAGTCATCAACCTCGTCAAAATTTTGAAGAAAAATCTTTGATTGATTTGGCAAATTCCATAAAAGAACACGGGGTATTACAACCAGTAGTAGTGGTAGAGAGTAAAGATGGAGGTTATGAATTGGTAGCTGGAGAGCGCAGAGCTAGAGCTTCTAAATTGGCTGGTCTAACTACTGTTCCAGCTGTAGTTAAAAAAATGAAAGAGCAACAGAAGTTGGAAGTTGCTTTGATAGAAAATATTCAAAGAGAAGATTTGGATCCAATTGAAGAGGCTTTTTCTTATAAAAGATTAATTGAAGAGTTTGGTTTAACCCAAGAAGAAGTTTCCCAAAAAGTTGGTAAGAGTCGTTCGGCTATTGCTAATAGTATTAGACTTTTAGAATTGCCAGATCAAATTCAAAATGCTTTGATAAATAAAAAAATAAATAGTGGTCAAGCCAGGGCTTTGCTTGGCCTAAAAGATGAAGCAGAACAATTAAGTATGTTATCTTCCATGCTTGGAGAAAAGATTTCTGTAAGAGAAATAGAAAGAAGTGTAAGGGTTAAGACTGGATACAAACAATCAAAAAAAGATCCTAATATTGCTTATTTAGAAAATGAATTAAGAGAGTCGCTTGGAACAAAGGTGAATATCAAACAAAAAGGAGAAAGGGGTAGTATAATAATTGATTTTTATTCCAAAGAAGAATTTGAAAGTTTGTTAGATAAATTAAAATAGAAAATTTAAAAAAGTATAAAAAAATAACCCCATCTACGGGATTATTTTTTAAATATTGTTTTCAGCCAGACTGGCCCCTTCATTTTATTTAGTTCTGTTCTAATTTTTGTTTTGGCCCCATGAGTTTTAACTGTTTTTAACCAATCTGGACTTGGCCCTTTTCTGTTTTTATCTGTGATAATTTCAATCACGTCTCCGTTCTTTAGAGAAGTGTCTAAACTTATGAGTTGGTCATTAACTTTGGCTCCGTTACATTTATTACCTACGTCCGTGTGAATAGCATAGGCAAAATCAATCGGAGTAGCATTTTCAGGCAAATCAATAACATCACCTTGGGGAGTAAAAACAAATATTCGGCTTTGAAAAAAGTCTAATTTCATTTCTTCTAAATCAGATAAGTTGTTCAAGACTTCGTTTTGGATATTAGCTAATTCTTTGGCCCAAGAAATATGTTTATTTACATTTGAACGAACACCTTTTTCATCATAATGCCAGTGGGCTGCCACACCGTACTCAGCTTCATCGTGCATGTCTTTGGTTCTGATTTGGAATTCCACTGTTTTGCCACCTTCACAAAATACGGTTGTGTGTAATGATTTATAACCATTTGGTTTTGGTTGAGCGATGTAATCTTTTATTCTTCCTTTTAGCGGTTTCCATAGTTTGTGTAAAACTCCGAGAGCAGCATAACAATCAGCTATGCTTGGTAAAATTATGCGAATTGCCACCATATCATATATTTTATCTGAACCCCATTCTTTGCGTAGTAATTTTTGATAAAGACTGTATAATCTTTTTTCTCGTCCGTGAACATCGTTAAAAGGTATGCGAGCTTTTTTTAGTTCTTCCTTTGCTTTGATCATGATATTGTCTAATTCTCCAGAAGCCACTTCTAAACCTTTATTTCTTATTTCCTTTGTTTTTTTAAATTCTTTAGGATTAATATATGGAAAAGCTAGGTCTTCCATCATTCCTTTAAATTCACCCATGCCTAGACGATTGGCTATTGGGGCGTAAATTTCTAAACTTTCCAAGGCAATACGGTATTGTTTGTTAGGGGGCTGGGCATCAAGAGTCATCAGGTTGTGAGTGCGATCAGCAAATTTAATAATCATTACTCTAACATCTTCAGCCATAGCCACAAACATTTTACGTAGATTTTCTATGTATCTTTCTACTCCTCTATATTTTAATTTTCCTAATTTAGTAATACCCCTAATCATAGAAGCAGTATCTTTTCCAAAGTTCTTTTCAATATCCTCTAAAGTGACTTCTGTATCTTCTGGCACATCATGCATTAAAGCTGCTACAATGATAGTAACTTCTATTTTCATTTTAGCCAAAATATAAGCAGCTGATAGAGGGTGGATTATGTAAGGTTCACCAGTTTTTCTTTTTTGCCCTTCATGAGCTTTGTCAGCAAAATCAAAAGCTAACCTGATTAAGTCTAAATCAGATTTTTTAACATAAGTTTTAGCCTCTGTTATCAGATCTTCAATATTTAAATTGCTTGGTATAACAATTTCGTTGTTCATATTTATTTATCTTCTGGTTTCTTATCTTCTTTTGGAATTTTTTTAATGTTTCTACATTTCGGGAAAGCAGTGCAAGCTAGAAATGGTCCATAGCGCCCAACTTTAACAGCCATTTTTGTTCCACATTTTTCACAAACTTCACCTTCAAATTTTTCTTGTAATTTTTGTACTTGTTCACTATCCGGTTGTCCGTTTTTGTCTTTGTCGGTTCCGGGTACGGATTTAATATTTTTACATTCTGGAAAACCACTACATCCTAAAAATTTACCAAATCGGCCGGTTTTTATTATCATTGGTTTTCCGCATTTATCACAAATTTCATCTGTTTTTTCATCTAGTTCAAGTTTTTTAACTTCTTCATATTTTTTTTCTAGATTTTCTTTGAAAGGAAAATAAAATTCAGCTATGAGGGGTTGCCATTTTTGTTTGCCTTCTGCGATTTTATCCAAATCGTCTTCCATTTTAGCAGTGAACTGGTAATCTACTACTTGTGGAAAATGCTTTACTAGTATGTCGATTACCATAAAAGCAGTTTCGTTTGGCTCAAATCTTTTTTGATCATTTTTTTTCACATATCCCCTGGCTTCTATGGTTGCCAAAGTCGGAGCATAAGTAGAAGGTCGGCCTACTCCATATTCTTCTAAAATTTTAATTAAGCTAGCGTCTGAATATCTGGCTGGTGGTTCTGTAAAATGTTGCTCAATATTCATTTTTTTACAATTTACATCTTCACCCTTTTCAAAATTTGGTAAAATATTTTCTTTAGTGCTAGTTGTGTAAATTTTTAAATAGCCATCAAAATTTATACTTTGACCGTTGGCCCTGAAAACGTATTCTTTAGTTTTGGTTTTTATGTCTAGTGATATTTTGTTCATTATAGCTGGAGCCATTTGAGTGGCGATAGCTCTTTGCCAAATTAAGGTGTATAGCTTTAGTTGATTTTTGTCTAGGTGGTTTTTTATTTTTTCAGGAGCATATTCAACATGGGTAGGGCGGATAGCTTCGTGAGCTTCTTGAGCGTTTTTACTTTTTGATTTAAAAAGCCTAGTTTTTTCAGCTAAGTATTTTTCACCTAGTTCCTGTTTAATATATTTGGTAGTATTACCTAAAAATTCTTTTGACAGATTGAGCGAGTCAGTACGCATGTAGGTAATAAGACCGACTGAGCCATCAGTACCAATATCAACACCTTCATATAATTGTTGAGCTAAACGCATGGTTTGTTTAGCAGAAAACCCAAGTCGATTATTGGCTGTTTGTTGCAGGGTAGAAGTAGTAAAGGGGGGTAGGGGGTTTTTCTTTGTTTGTTTCTCTTCTATATTTTCAACAAAATATTTTTCTCCCTTTAAATCTTTTGAAATTTCGTCGGCTTGCTTTTTATTTTCCACAGTTAGTTTGTCTATTTTCTTGCCATCTTGTTTTATTAATTTGGCAGTAAAATCTATCTTTTCTTTTTCAAAAAGACCTTCAACATTCCAATATTCTTGAGGTTTAAAATTTTGTATTTCTTTTTCTTTTTCTACAACCAATCTGACGGCCACTGACTGGACTCTCCCAGCCGATAGTCCTTTGATTACTTTTTTCCACAAGAATGGAGAGAGTTCATATCCCACCAATCTATCTAAAATACGTCTAGCTTGTTGGGCGTTTACTAATTCCATATCAATCATTCTTGGGTTTTTGATAGCATCTAAAATAGCATTCTTAGTAATTTCATGAAATACAATTCTTTTAGCTTGGTCTTCGGGAACATCGAGTATTTTTGATAAATGCCAGGCGATAGCTTCTCCTTCTCTGTCTTCATCAGTAGCGAACAGGATTGAATCTGTTTTTTTAGCATTATCTTTTAATTCTTTAATAACCTTGGTTTTGGCTCGGTTATTTATGTAATGAGGTTCAAAATTATTCTCAATATCAATCCCCATTTTTGATTTTGGCAGATCTCTTAAATGACCAAAAGAAGACTTAACTATATAGTTTGTCCCTAAAAATTTATTTATAGTCTTAGCCTTGGCTGGAGACTCTACTATTACTAATGTTTTTCCCATAAGTTTTTTAAATAAACAAAAAATTTCGCTTAAAGCGTAATTTAATAATAGCCAAAAATAGGTAAATTGTCAATTATTTAAAGGTTTTTGTCTTTTTTAGTTCACCAGACAGGTACATTGAGTCAGTTATGAGTATTAAGTTATTTTTATCTAGCTGTTAAAATTAATTAATTTTTAATAAACATCATATTGCCGATGTTTTTAATTAGGTTTTTAATTTCAAGCATTGCCAGACTAGTGTTGATTTGAGAGCTATTAGAATTAGTTTCTTTGGCAATTTGATCAATGTGTTTTGGTTCTTTACTCAAGAGGCCAAGTATTTTACCCTCAATTTCAGTTATTGGCAAGTTTGTTTTTTTATTTTCTTGGATTTTATTTTTTATACCTAATTCATCAAGTATTTCTTGAGGGTCGGTGACTGGTGTCGCTCCATTTTTTATAAAATGATTATTACCTTCTCCTTGGGCAGAAAAAATGGGATGAGGAACAATAAAAACTTCGCGGTTATAATCAATAGCGCTACGTCCAGTTATGAGAGCTCCTGATTTGATAGGAGCTTCTGTTATTAAAACCGCTCGACTCAAACCAGCAATAATACGATTGCGGGCTGGAAAAGAATAGAGGGTGGCTTTAAAATCAGGTGGGTATTCAGAGATTAGTGTTCCACCTGTCTCTATTATTTTTTTAGATAAATTAAAATTACATCTTGGGTAAATAAATTCATCAGATAAACCTGAGCCTAAAACAGCCACAGTTTTATTATTATTTTTTACAGCTGAGGTATGAGCGATAGTGTCTATGCCCAAAGCTAGTCCAGATACAATGGTTAGTGATTCGCGAGATAATTTATCAGCAAAATGTTCGGTTACCTGTTTGCCGTAGGTCGTATATTTTCTAGTTCCGACTATTGATATGGTATATTCTTCTGCGCCAGGCAGAGTGCCTTTAAAAAACAAAGTCTGGGGTGGATCAAAAATTTCTGATAAAAAATAAGGATATTCCGGATCTCCCAAGTGGACTACTTTTATTTTATCTTGTTCTAGGTTGGATAGTATTTTTTCTATATTAGTTTTATTTCTCCACTTGATGTATTCCTCAATAATACTAGGTTCAACTTTTGTTTGTATTAGATCTTTTAATTTTGCTTCCCAAATATTTTTTGGAGTATGAAAATACGCTATCATATTTTGATAGCGTCGCGGAGTTAATTTTTCAAAATGTGCCAAAGCGGTTTGATGTATGTCCATAGATTAAACAATTAATTTTTCTATTTCTTCCGTGGCTTTATTTATACCTTGATTAATTTTCTTTTTTTCAAATAAGCCAAATTTTTTTAAAACAAAATGGGTTGTGTCTCCGATATGGTTTTTATTTTCTGGGGCTACTCCTACTCTGACGCGGTAGAATTCTTTTGTTTTTAAGTGATTAATAATAGATTGTACTCCGTTGTGTCCAGCTGAGTTTTTATCAAACTGTACTTTTATTTCTCCTAAATTTATATCCTTGTCATCGTGTATAACTATTATATCCTCTGGTTTTAAGCTATGCTTTTTGACTGCATATTGAACAGAAAAACCAGAGTTGTTCATAAAGTTTGTTGGCTTTAAGAGCTCCACTTCTTGATTGTTAATTTGTAATTTTAAAAATTCAGCTTTGGCTTTTTTGCTATTTGACCAACTTTTTTGTGGGTTATATTTTTTAATTATTTCGTTTAAAACCATCCAGCCAGCATTGTGCCTAGTTTTTTCATATTGTTTACCTGGATTTCCTAAACCGACTATTAATTTCATGTTATTTTTTAATTTTTTTAATTTTTACTATTATTGGACAAGCAAAAAAACTAAAATTTTCTCGTAATCTGTTGCCAATATAATGTAAGTAAGAAGGATGGACAGATGTTCTGTTTTTAACTGCTAATTGAAAAATAGGTGGAGCAGAATTAAGCTGACTTAATCCCAAAACTTTTGGATGTCTTACACCTTTTCCACGAAGCGGTAATCTTTTTTTCATTATTTTTTGCAAGAAATCCTCTAGGTCTTCCCCAGATATTTCAGTATATCTTTCTTCAAAAGCCCGTAAAATAAGCGGAAAGATTTGATGGATTCTGTATTTTGTTTTTGCTGAAGTAAATAATATTGGAGCGTATTTTAAATGAGGGAATAAACCATACATATTCTCTTTGACTTTATTTCTAAAGTTGTCCGTATTATCTTCAGCTTTATCCCATTTATTAATAATAATAATTACGCTCTTGGTTTGTTGACGCAGTAACCCAGCTAGCTGTTGATCTTGATCAGTCACTGGTTCGGTAGCATCCAAAACTAGTAGAGTAACGTCTGATTTTTTGATTGATTTAATGCTTTTACTAATGCCAAGTATTTCTAACAAACCGCTTACTCTTGATTTTTTTCTAATGCCAGCGGTATCAATAAAAAGTATAGGTTTTTTATCATATTCAACCAAGGTGTCGTATGGCTCTCTGGTAGTATGGGCCATATCACTTACTATAACTTTGTCTTGCCCGATTATTTTGTTAAAAAGAGCTGATTTGCCTACGTTTGGTTTTCCAACAATAGCCACATTTATTGGGTCTAGTTCTTTTAGTGTCTTTGGTCTTTTGGGTAGTTTGTTTAAATTTTTAAAAATCAAATCTAACATATCTCCCAAGTTAGTTCCGTTGGAGCCTGATATAGGCATTGGCTCCCCTAATTGCAGTTTATAAATTGAAGGAGAGCTTGTTTGAGCCTGCCAAGATGGGTTGTCAGCTTTATTAGCCACAAAAATTAATGGTTTATTTTGGTATTTTCTTTTTATTAGTTGTATTAGTTCTTTTTCTTGGGGCAGGGGGTCAGTTTGAATATCAATTACAAAAACTATTAAATCCGCTATTTTTAATGATTTTTCAGTTTGTTTGATTATTTCTTCTTCTAAAATTACTTTATCATCAAAAGTTAAGCCACCTGTATCGATTAATTCAAAGTTTTTTCCTCTCCAACTTACAATTCCAACGTTGCTTGTTCTAGTTGTTCCAGCTATATTAGAAATTAAAGCCATATCTTTCTCAATCAAACGATTGAATATGGTAGATTTACCTACATTTGTTCTACCGACCAAGACGACTTTAGGTAGATTGCTTTCAATTAGTTCTGCTTTTTTCATATTATTCTAAATAGTCTTCTCCTAAAATTATTAAAATTTCTGTATTATCTTCAAAATTTATATTTATTGTACTCGTACTATATATTGTACTTGAGGTGGTTGAACTTGCCAAGTAAGTAGTAGTGGGTAGTCCAAGCTGCTGGGATAAGGCAGTAGTTATTTCAGTCGGTGAATTTTCATTAATTAAATATATTAAAGAAGTGCTCACTGGTCTTTCTGGGGTATTACCAACACTGCTTATAACAAAACCTATTTCTTCTAGATTTTGTTTGGCTCGAGAGGCTAAACCTGCTTGCCAAGTTCCGTTTTGTATTTCTATTTGAGCTTCTGGAAAAATTTGAGTTTGAGCAGGGGTGATATATTCTGTTTTAATTTCAAAATCAGGATTAAAAATGTTTTGCATGGCTTGAGAAATTTCTCCATAGTCTCCGCTGTTAGGCATAAGTAGGTAAACTCCGTTAGACATAGTGGAATATAAATATCCATCTTCACCACTGTCCAAAGTTAAATTTTTGACATTGTTTAAATTAGTTTCTTTGGCTAATCCTGACAAATACATTATTTGCCCAAAGTTTAAATTAGTACTGACATTTTCTGATAATGAATCATAAATTTGTTTTATCTTGGCCGGGTTAGTATAAGTTCCGCTAGATAATAGTTTTTCTTTGAGAGCATTAATTACTTGCTGTTGTCTTCTGGCTCTGGAAAAATCAGACCCTTCGCCATTATTACCGTGGCGGGAACGGGCGAATTTTAGAGCGGTCTCTCCATGCATGGTTTGTTCTCCGGATTTAAAAATAACCGTTTGATAAGCGTAGTTATTAGCTGGATAAGCATTGTCAACAAAAGCACTTTTTACATATATATTTACTCCGTCTACAATATCTATCATTTCTTTAAAAGCTTTAAAATTTATGCGGATATAATAGGGGATATCAATATCAAAAGTTTTTTCAAAAACTTGACGAGCATATTCTCCGCCTTGTCTTGGGTATTTGTTTTCTCCCGCGGCGTTCGCATGGTTTATTTTGGTTAAGCCATAGCCTTCTATTTCTGCTCCCATATCCCTAGGGACCGAGATCATGGCCACTTCATTGGTTAGGGGTTTAATACTAAGTAAAATATTTGTATCTGTTAAATAAGGGCCATCGTGACCTTCACCACCCATACCTAGAAGTAGTATATTTATTCTTTCATCTTGACCAATGACTACCTCATCTTTAAATAAAAAATTTTTAACAGTTTGTAATAATCCGACTCTTTTTGATTCTAAAGTTATTCCATTTTCAATTTTTGTATTTTCATGCTTTTTTATAATTGCTTTAGCTAGAGTACTAGCTAACATTAAAAATATAAAAATTAGCAATATATAAATAATTAACCGCTTCTTTTGTGGCGGTTTGTTATTAGGATTTGGGGGTTCAATTGGTTTTAAAAAGTTAATTTGGGTTCTATTCATAACAATATAAAATACAACCAGATTATAACACAAAAGTCCTATAATATCAAACCCAGTTGATTTGATTTTTTGTCATAAATTTTGTATAATTAAGGTATGGTTTTTTGCTAGTTTTAACTCTAAATTATAAATAATCTAAATATATGCCTCAAGATATTACAAAAAGAGATGTTAATTTGGGAGATGTCATGTTTGGCTGGAAAATTAGAGAATATGAAAAAACTCCTCGCGATAGACGGTGGTATATGATTATGGGGGTTATTACGGTGTTACTTCTAGTTTATAGTATTTTTACTGACAATTATTTATTTTCTCTAATTATTGTGTTGTTTGGAATAGTTTTATTTATGCATGAAATTCAAGAGCCATTAGAGTTAGATATAGCAGTTACTGAGACCGGGGTTTTGGTAGGTAAAAAATTCTATCGTTTTTCAGAATTAGATCAGTATTGGATAATTTATGATCCTCCCTATGTCAAAAATTTGTATTTAATTACTAAAAGTGTTTTAAAAAACAGGATAAGTATTCCTTTGTTAGATAATGATCCTAGACCCGTGCGAGATTATTTGGAGCAGTTTTTAGAAGAAAATTTAGATGAAGAAGAAGAGCCGTTGTCTGATCGTTTGTCTAGAATGTTTAATTTATAAGTAAAATGTTAAAGACTTGATATCTTACGGAGTTTATGTTATTATAAACTCCGTTTTAAATACATAAGCATCCATAGTTTAATGGATAGAACATTGGCTTGCGGAGCCGACGATCTAGGTTCGATTCCTAGTGGGTGCACACGCTAGTGAGACCTCATATGCAACCGAGAGACATCGTGAAAAACGATGTTTTTTGTTAACTATTAATTATTACTCAATTTTAAATAATTATGGTATAATGTAATCATATGACAGTAAACGAAACAAATACAGAAACAATTTTTGAAGATTTTGTAAAAAAGTATGCTGACGCGGTGGCTCTTGATACAAATAAACATGACTGGATTTATGAACGTCAAACTTCCAGAAATGACAAAATCAACAAAATGTTATCTAACGCATCTAAAAAAGACGGCTCTGGTAAAGGTCGTCCAGATTTTATTATTCAAAATCGCAACAACCCTAATTTTATTATTGCCGTAGAGTGCAAAGGAAACACCTCCAAACACAAAAGCAAAACATCTGATAAATATGCTGACTATGCAATAGACGGTATCAAACTTTATAGTTCATTTCTATCTAAAAGTTTTGATGTTCTTGCTATTGCTATAAGCGGTGAAAGACCAAATGAATTAAAAATTTCTCATTTTTTACAACTTAAAGGTGAACAAATTGCCACACCAATTTTTGATGACAAACTTTTACCGCTCAATGATTATTTAAATGGATATATCAAAAGTCCAGAGAAGTTCCGTCAAGATTATCAATCATTACTTGCTTTCTCACAAAAACTTAACAAAAAACTTCATCAACTAAAAATTGCTGAAGACGAAAGAGCCTTACTGATTGCTTGTATTTTAATCGCTCTTGAAAACAATAGCTTTGCAACAACTTATATTAACTACTCTGATGCCAAGCAACTTGCCGATTTTCTGATTTTAACAACCCATAACATGTTTGAAACTGGTAAAATTGGTGAGACTAAATTAAAAATTTTGGAAAACCGCTTCAAATTAATTGTTGGCAATACAGCTTTAACTAATAAAAATAATACTGATTTACGAGATATTATCACTGATATAAAAGAAAATATTCAAGATTTTATTAAAACCCATGAATATTTTGATGCTCTAGGACAGCTTTATATTGAATTTTTACGTTATGCCAATTCCGACAAAGGCTTAGGTATTGTTCTAACTCCTCCACACATAACCGAATTCATGGCAGAATTAGTTCAAGTAAACAAAGATAGTGTTGTGTATGATAATTGTACAGGAACTGGTGGCTTCTTAGTTTCTGCAATGAATATTATGATTAAAAATGCCCAAGGTGATGAAGAAAAAATAAAATCAATTAAATCAAAACAACTGATTGGCACAGAACAGTCTGATAAAATATTTCCTCTCGCTTGCTCAAACATGTTCATTCACCAAGATGGTAAAACCAACATTAATCACGGTAGTTGTTTTGATAAAGATATTATTAAATCCGTTAAAGAAAAAAAGCCAAATGTTGGATTACTAAACCCCCCATATAAAAATGATAAAAAGACAGATATTGATGAATATGAATTTATTTTAAACAATCTCGATTGTTTATCACAAGGCGGTTTATGCGCAGCAATTGTCCCAATGCAAGAAGCATTAGCCACTAGTGGTAAAGTATACGACTACAAGAAAAAAATTTTAAAATACCATACATTGGAAGCGGTTTTTTCAATGCCTGATGAATTATTCTTTAATTCTAAAGTCGGGGTGGTGTCTTGTATAATGGTTTTCACCGCCAAACGTCCACATCCATCCGATAAAGAAGTTTATCTTGGCTATTACAAAGACGATGGTTTTGTTAAACGAAAAAACAAAGGTAGGATTGACTTATTTGGTAAGTTTGAAGGTGCTACAGAAAACAATTATAAAGATGGTATAAAATATAATTGGATTACAAATTATCGAAACCACAAAGATATTGCTGGTTTGTCTATCCTTAAAAAAATTACCGCTGATAATGAATGGTGCGCTGAAGCATATATGGAAACTAATTATTCTGATTTATCTGTTGATGATTTTGCTAATACAATAAAACAATTCACATTATTCAAATTAGGAATAAAAGATGATAAATAAAATTAATACAACAAACTGGCAAAGTTTTAATCTTTCCGATTTGTTTAAAATTAAAGGAAGTAAAACAACACCTATTCTAGAATTACAAGAATACGGAATCGGAAAAAATCCATTTGTAACCACTCAAGCCACAAATAACGGCGTTGAAGGTTTTTATAATTTCTCCACTGAAAAAGGCGGTGTTTTGATCATTGACAGTGCTGTGCTTGGCTATTGTTCTTATCAAGATACTGATTTTTCTGCCAGCGACCATGTAGAAAAGCTAATTCCAAAGTTTGAAATGACAAAAAATATTGCGATGTTTTTATTGACAATTATAAATCGAGAACAATACCGCTATAATTACGGACGAAAAGCCAGTCAAGAACGTTTAAAATCATGTTCTATAAAACTCCCAATTAAAAATGGTAAACCAGACTGGAATTTTATGGAAAAGTTTATTGGCGAACACACGCACAATTATCAATATGCTAAAAAACCAAATAAAAACTTAGCAACACCACAATTAAATATAAATAAATGGAAAATTTACAAATTAAGTGATTTATTTAACATAGAAACTGGAAAAGATTTGTTATATTATTCGAGTTTAATTGGTAAAAATCCAGTTATTGGACACAGTGCTATCAACAAC
Organism: uncultured Gammaproteobacteria bacterium; assembly: GCA_964624315.1. GTDB lineage: Bacteria > Patescibacteriota > Patescibacteriia > Magasanikbacterales > GWA2-37-8 > CAZUWJ01. Next base: position 26,190 of record CAZUWJ010000001.1, on the reverse strand, counting down.
GGAGTTGTCGCCCACACAAGTGAATTACCCAACTATAAATTATATAATCATGAAAATTCTTTAACTCTTGCAGATAGGGGTAATTTCTTTGCTACCACTCAACCACAAAATTATTATTTAGGAACACGAACGAAAGCATTAATTGCAAAATTTGATAATGTAAATACGGCAATATTACTTTTTATTGCAACAATAATAAATAAAGAAAAATATCGTTTTAATTATGGTAGAGTTGCCAGCAAAAGAACTGGTGATATTAAAATAAAACTCCCAACTAAAAACGGTAAACCAGACTGGAATTTTATGACAAACTTTATCCAGACTTTGCCGTTTAGTTCACAAATTTAAACCCCGACCGAGAGGCTTATTGCAAAATTTCAGAAGACCTTTGAAAAAGCCCTTGGCTGACCAGACTTCTTTGGTTCTAGACCGAGCAAGTGCACACTCTAGTGCACGGTTTCTAGCGACGAGGGTTGACCCTCTAGTAATTACAGCTAGTGACCGAGATACATCAAAAAAACACCAATTTATGGTGTTTTTTTGATTGACTTTGAATTAAAAAATAATTTTACTCATTCAACCAAAACCAATACATATTTTTTAAATCTTGACTTAATTTGTAAGCGTTGGCGTGAGATAAAACTCCTAAGTAGGATTGTAAACTTTGTTCTAAAGTTTCCTGACTAATTTCTTTCTGTTTGTATTGTTTAACTGCTCTTTTTAGTTTTTTAAACATTCGACGTTTAGTTTTTTGACGAATCAGAGTATGGTGTGGAAAAATAACATAACCTAAAAAATCTATCCCGCTATTAATATTTTCAATGGAAACTTTTTGCGGATGAAGTTCTAATTTTAATTTTTCAAATAGCATTTCTTTAAGAGGGTCTAACAGCCCTCTTAAATATTTTTTATTCTTGGAAACTATAACAAAATCATCTGTATATCTGGCATAATATTTTACCTTTAATTTGTTTTTAATATACTGATCAAGCTCGTTTAAATAAATATTGGCAAACAATTGAGAAGTTAAATTACCTATTGGTATTCCCTGTCGGTTAAAAAGGTCGGTTTGCTTGGCTGAATAACTTTTTATCACTTGACCCACTAGCCAACTCGTGCTATTATTACATGTTCTTCTTTTAATAATTTTCAAAAGTATATGATGATCAACTGAATCAAAAAACTTTTTAACATCGCACTTTAAAACAAAACATGGTGAAGTATAATTTTTACTTTCAGACCTAATCATACTAGCAAGTTTCTCAACTCCCAAATGACTTCCTTTATTTACTCTACAAGAAAATGAGTTAGAGATAAAAGTCTCTTCAAAAACAGGGTTTAAAATTCTAAAAATAGCGTGGTGTAATACCCTGTCTTTCACAGTTGCCTTATGTATATGTCGAGTCTTTGGGTCAGTAATATAAAATCCAGTGTATTTGCCATGTATATATGTCTTATTTTTCAATTCCCGATGAAGATTAAAAATATTTTCTTCTAAATTAAACTCAAATTTTTGTACATCAGGTTTTCCGGTTTTTCCACGACGAAATTTTTCCCAAGACAACATTAAATTTTCTAGAGAAATAATTTTATCAAATAAATTACGGTAAATTCTCATAAATAAATTAGTTAAAACATTTTATGAACGACTTCGATATTCCAATTTTTAAAAAATCTTACGATTTATATAAACTTTTCCATGGATATCGCAAGATTGTGTCCAAACAAGATAGATATACAATTTTTGAACGCGGAGATAAATTAATCTTAGATATAATTGAAAGCATTATTAAAGCCAGTGGTGAACAAAAAGCTAACAAACTACCCACACTTGAGAAGTGTAGTATAAAATTAAACATGTTACGTGTTTTTATACGCCTAATGAAAGACACTAAAACAATTGATATTAAAAAGTACGTCGCTTTAGAAAGTATAGTTGATGAAATCGGACGAATGTTGGGCGGTTGGATAAAATCAGTAAAATTTTAAAGAGTATCCGTTTAGTGGATACTCTTTTTAATAAGGAGAGACTTCGGGATAAAGCCAGATGCTGAACCATAGTTGTCGTTGACATTGTCGACATCGTTCGTGTCGAGCTTGACCTTGCCGTCGTTGAAGTTGAAGTAGAATGCCTTGGAAAAACGGCCATCGGCTTCTGGTTATCACTTCTACCCATCTATTATCACTAGGTCTTAAATTTTACTTTCCACTGGCTGTGGAATTATATATTTTCAACCCTGTATTTTATTTGATGGTATTCCAAATGGAAATCCGTACTAGGTAAAAGCAAGCAGTATCTCCTTAAACCAACACGCTCATGACAACCTTAATTGCCACGACTCTGGCTGTTTTAGTTAAAGAGAGAGTTCGGCGTTGGCAATTCGTAAACTGCCAAACATTAGCCTATGCTCAAATTTATGTTATCATACAAAAGATAAAATTAACAGTAATTATCATATTTACATCCGCTAAAAATCAAACATTGACAAAACTCCCAATTTATGATATACTAGACTATTAAATTGTTCTTTAAAAACATTAATTTTACTGCATAAAATGAGGCGAGCATATTGGATATATATTAATATATTTAGTACACTCGCCTCATTAGAGGCAACGCCTACTGGAGCGGTTCCAGTAATTTTAGAAGGAGGATGACGCTATGGCGATCACCAAAGGACAGAAGAAACAGTACAGAAGGTTCATTGAAGATTCCGCGGATAAGGCCTTAACCGAAGTCGGTCTCGATAAAGACGGACTCCAGAAGCTCATCGAGAAAGGTGACGAGTTTCAGGCGATAATCATCTCCGCCATTCGTGAACTCTCCGTGAACAACCAGTTCGCCCACGAGGAAGTCGAGTCCAATTATAAGTACCTTTCGGGTTACAAACCCAAGGGTAAGGATATCGCCGAGCAGGTCGCTACTCTGCATCAGTTGTTCCCGGAACTTGGCACAGTGGATGAAATTCTTGCCAACGGAGATATCCCGTCAAATGCCGAGGGATGGTTCGCCATTCCAAGATGGGAGAAGATCGCCCCGACCTACGGCGAAGCCGTGCAAAAGGTACTCAACTTGATCAAACAGACCAGAGACGGCAATTTATACAACTACCGTGAAGGTCAGCTCAGCGCGCAGTACCTGCGTCAGTCGCAGAAGTCAGTCAATTCATTCCAGAAGCTCGGCGATGATCAGAAAGATCACGACATTCTCGTTGTTCCGGCTCAGTTTGGATTGAACCATCGTGGTAAATCCGTCCGTCGGGCACGCGAAATTATGAATGCCAGTGAGTTTGGTCTAGGAAGTTTCGCTGTCGGAATCATGATTTTGACTCACCCCGAACGTCTGATGAATTACGATGACCTTTGGATTGACTGCCCAGGTGATGAATTCGCTCCAGAGGCCGGTGGCCGTTTTTCCGAGGCATTCTACTTCTTCTTCGGCGACGGCGGGGTCGGGCTCGGCACGAGCGATGTCGGCGGTGTCCGCGACGGCTGTGGTTCGGCATCTGGCTTTCTCCCGCAGTAAATCGACTCTTGAGGTCTGGAAATCTTGAATCTTTTGAATCTTTTTCAATTGATTTTTGACTTTCCGCCGAAGGCGGTCGAGATTTTTGGGCACCTACTGTTTTAGTAGGTGCCTGTTTTTTTCTATTAACTTTAAAAAGACAATTCGTAACATATATCCTGTCCCACACTATAAATTGCTTATTTTAGGCAATAATAATTATCCTTGGGACATTGCTAAAAACTCCTTAAAATCTTAAAAATATCCCCGACCGATAGGCTTATTACTAAATTTTATTAAACCTTTGAAAAAGCCCTTGGCTGACCAGACTTCTTTGGTTCTAGACCGAGCAAGTGCACAAAAAACATCGTGAAAGCGATGTTTTTTAGTACGCTATTTTTTTATCCTCAAGTTATATTGCAATTGCTATAAAAAACTAGATGCCTTTTTAAGTTATGCGATATTTTTTATTTCCTTCTTTAGCCCTTGACTTTTTCTAAAAAGAGTGTATTATTAAGTTAACTTAAACGCTTTTGAACCAAGGAGATTTGTATGAGCAAACTTAAAGTAGTGAGTACCGATAAAGCACCATCGGCAATTGGTCCGTATAGCCAAGCTATAGTGAAAGATGGTGTGGTGTACATCTCAGGACAGCTACCCGTTGATCCTGCTACCAGCAAGGTGGTTGAAGGTGGTATTAAAGAACAAACTCGCCGGGCCTTAGAAAATATGAAGGCCATTCTGGAGGAAGCTGGTGGTTCCATGGATCAGGTGGTCAAGACCACTGTTCTTATGCAGGACCTAGGTGGTTTCCAGGAAATGAACGCCGTTTATGCCACATACTTTCCAAATGATCCTCCGGCTCGGGCTGCCTTTCAGGTGGCACGACTGCCGCTAGATGTTATGGTCGAGATCGAGGCAATCGCCTCTATTCCCTAACAATATCCTCTTACCTATAGACGGTCTAGAATTTTACTAGGCCGTTTTTTTTAATATGATAGTAGAAGGCGGTGGTCAATGATCGCTAAATACAGCTGGAAGAAACAAAAGATATATTAAAAACAAAAAAATGTTCTGCTGGAGCGTTTTTTTATTTTATGTTATAATAGACTAGTCTATCGACCATACTATTTTAATTTTAACTCTAAATTTATGCTAAGTAGAGCCAAAAATCCAGTTCATAAATTGCAAAAGTCCAAGTATACCTATACCGTAGCCTTGCCGATAGAGTTTGTCAAAGAATTGGGTTGGATAGAAAATCAGAAAGTGGTTATCAAAAAAGTCGGGGATAAATTAGTGATTGAGGATTGGGTTAAAAAGAGTAAGAATAGAAAATAATTATGAATCTTAGCGCTCCAATAAAAGATATAAAAGGAGTGGCCAAAACTGTGCCTAATAAATTAAAACGTTTGGGTATTAAAAATATCCGCGATTTTTTGTTTTTCTTCCCTTTTCGTTATGAAGATTATAGTCAAACTAAAAAAATTAAAGATTTGGTTGATGGAGAAACTATAACAATCAAAACTAAAATAATAATATTAAATAATAAAAGAAGTTTTAAAAGTAGAAAAATGATTACTGAGGGTTTAATTTCTGATGAGAGTGGTAGTATGAGGGTGGCGTGGTTTAACCAGTCATTTGTGAGTAGAATATTAAAAGTAGGAGATGAAGTTTATTTTTCTGGCAAAGTAAAGTTTGATATGTTAGGGGCACAACTAGCTAACCCTTTGTTTGAAAAGGTTGATAAAATAAATTTGGAAAGAGTTGGTTGTCTGGTACCGGTTTATCATACTACTGCTGGATTAACTCAAAAACAATTTAGATTTATTTTAAAAAATGTTATAGCTGAGGCGGAGCAAATAAAAGAATGGATTCCAGATAATATTTTAGAAAAAAATGATTTAATATTATTGCCACAGGCTCTCACTGGTATTCATGAGCCAAAAGATAAAGAAGATTTACAAAATAGTTTAAAAAGATTAAAGCTCGGTGAATTGTTCAGATTGCAACTCAAAGCTAAATTATCTCGTTTGAAAAAAGAAAAAGAAAAAGCTCATCCAATAAAATTTAAAGAAAAAGAAGTTGTTGATTTTGTTGGGAGTTTGCCTTTTAAATTAACTAGTTCTCAGAGAAAGTCTTCTTGGGAAATCTTGCAAGATATGGAAAGAGATATCCCTATGAATAGACTGCTTTCTGGTGATGTTGGTAGTGGTAAAACCATTGTGGCTGGCACAGCTATATTTAATACAGTTTTAAATAATAGACAAGCAATTTTTTTGGCTCCGACTGAAATTTTGGTTAAGCAACATTATGATAGTTTAGTTAGTCTCTTTGGTCATAAGTTTAGAATAGGATTGCTTAGCAGGTCTCAGATGCTCGTAAATGATTTTGAATTTAAAAGCGAAACAAAAGCTGGACAGAAAAGAGAGTTTTTTAAGTTGATAGAAGAAGGAGGGGTTGATATAGTTTTGGGTACTCATGCATTATTATCAGATAAATTAAGTTTTAAAAATGTGGGGTTAGCGGTGGTAGATGAGCAACATCGGTTTGGGGTTAATCAAAGAAAATTAATAAAAGAAAAAGCTGGCTCTACCCATTTTTTATCTATGACTGCCACCCCTATTCCACGTTCTTTGGCTTTGGTTATTTATGGAGATTTGGAAGTTTCTTTGATAGACGAAATGCCTGCGGGAAGAAAAAAGATTTTAACTCGCTTGGTTGAGCCTGCTAATAGACAAAAAGCTTATGATTTTATCAAACAAAAAATTAAACAAGGGCAACAAGTGTTTGTTATTTGTCCGCTTATTGGTGAAGGTGCTAGTAGTGGTTTAATAGAAAAAAAGTCTGTTTTATCAGAGTATGAAAAATTATCTAAACAAATATTTAAAGAATTTAAAATAGATTATTTGCATGGAAAATTAAGCTCAGTTGAAAAGGAAACCAAGATGGCGGATTTTAAAAATAATAAAACAAATATTTTGGTGGCTACATCAGTGGTGGAAGTAGGAATAGATATTCCTAACGCCAGTATTATGATAATAGAGGACGCCGACAGGTTTGGCTTGGCCCAACTTCATCAATTCCGGGGGCGAGTGGGTCGCGGACAACATCAGTCGTATTGTTTTTTGTTTACAAATAGTGAAAGCGAAAAATCAATGGCTAGATTAAAGTTTTTTGAAAGGCATAATGATGGTTTTGAGTTGTCAGAAGAAGATTTAAAAACTCGTGGGCCAGGTGAGGTGTATGGTACTAGCCAGAGTGGAGAAATGATGAGTTTGAGGTTAGCGAAGTTGTCTGACAGAGATTTAATAAAGTTAAGTCGTAGTAATGTGGAAGAAGTGGTTGAAAATAAAGAATATTTGAAATTTTTAAAAGATTTTGC
>CAZUWJ010000001.1:16933-19203 GCA_964624315.1 uncultured Gammaproteobacteria bacterium | reverse complement strand
TTTGTGGTATAATTTTTTGAGTTGCTCGGAATTAAACATGCTTTAACTGGAGGAGAATCGATGATTGATACTACGGGGAACAGAACATGTCAGCTGTCTATCACTTGGATGGGTAGCGGGGATCCGAAACTTTACATTGCAAACGGAAACCAGGTTTTATTCGTTTGTAAGTACGATTCTCTTCGTGATCGTCTTGCTAGGCTTCATTCCGAGGCTTGGTGGGAAAAACATGGGGAGATGTGTATTTTGACCACAGAGGTCTTTGAGGTTGAATTCCAAAAATTTATTCAGCCCCTCGTCTTGAAAGAAGGTCAAGTGGTCGCCCATGAGAACGTTCTCGGAGTGTTCCAATTAAAGGACATATTGTCCTATTGTCCACTCACGATGACTCTTGAGGAGCTAGAGGTAGACTTTGGGCCAAATTTGGCTCCTTACCTGAGGGGCGTGTTTGCCCAACAATTATCACAGCTCCCAACCGGAACTGACGGGTAAGACTGCTCTTTTTTTCTCTTTACCACCCCGATCTCGGGGTGGCTTTTTCTTGACAATTTCTGTGTGTTCTGTATAATATTTAAGAACGTTTTAAACCTGAGGAGGAAATGTATGGCTACTGTTGACGCTGTTAAGATGAGGCAAAATTTAATTTTGTCGACACAAGGAGGCTTTAAGGTTATCCATTTGTTGGACGGGCATCCCTGTATTTTAAAAAGGGAACAAGTGCCCGAGCCACCACTGACAGGAAAGGATGTGAAAGCCTTTCGTAGTAGTATGTCTGTCGTCACTGACAGACATGTCAAAAAGGCTCATTCACGACTAATTGAGCAAGGCCATGACCTTGATCTGGTGGAGAAAGTTTTCAAGGGTGAAGCTTGTATTTACCCTCAACCTACTTTGACCCCTCCCTTTTTTTAGGGATACAACCGCCCAAGCTTTTGCCGGCGGTTTTTTTTATACTGTTTTAATTAGTTCCTTTATATTTTGAACAGCAATAATTTGAAGATTTTTATAAGATTTTAATTTTTGTTTGGCTGTTATGATTTTTTTCATATTTAAATTCTCGCATTCTTTTATCCTGTTGTCAGTTTTTAAAACCGGTCTTATTTCACCGCTTAATCCAATTTCACCAAATACAGCAATATCTTTTGGGAGGGGTTTGTCTTTGTAGGCGCTCGTAATGGCCAAAGCCACAGCCAAGTCCACAGCTGGTTCTTTTGTTTTTAATCCTCCTACAATATTCAAATAAACATCATATTGCCCCAAGTCTAAACCAGCATGTTTTTGTAAAACAGCAAGAATCACATGTAAACGATTAATATCAAAACCACTGGATTTTCTAACTGGATAACCGAACACAGTTTTATTAACTAGGGCTTGTACTTCTATCAAGATAGGGCGGGTGCCCTTTAATAAACAAGTTATAATATTCCCTGGGCCGTTTTCTTTGTTGGCTGTCAAAAAAGTAGAAGAAGGATTTTTGATTTCAGTCAAACCATTTTCTTCCATAGAAAATATTCCAACTTCATCGGTTGAACCGAATCTATTTTTGATAGTTCGTAAAATTCTATAATTATGGTACTCATCACCTTCTAAATATAAAACTGTATCAACTAAATGTTCTAAAGTTTTTGGGCCGGCTACAGCTCCGTCTTTGGTAATGTGTCCAATAATTATAATGGGAATATTTTTTTGTTTAGCGCATTCCAAGAGTTTGACTGCACAGGCCTTTATTTGATTTATACTCCCTATTTCATTTTCTAATTCACTGCTATAAGTAGTCTGAATAGAATCTATAAAAACCAAAGAAGGTAAATGTTCTATTATAGTAGTAATTATTGACTCAACATTTGTTTCATTACTAATTTTTAATTTGTCAGAAGATATTTTTAATCTGTCAGCCCGTAGTTTTATTTGTCCGACTGATTCTTCTCCAGAAAAATATAAAGTAGGGGAGAGCAGGTTAGCAATTTGTAAAGAGAGAGTTGATTTGCCAATGCCTGGTTCACCACCCAAGAGAGTCAGGCTACCCGGTACTAATCCACCACCCAAAACCCGGTCTATTTCTTGGATATTAGTTTGACGACGTTTTATAGTTTGGGCCTCAGCGTCTTTTAGAGAATATAGTTTTGCTTGGGGATGTTTTGTATTTGTTTTTTCCTTTTTTATATCTTTTACCCCCTCAGCGATTGTTCCCCATTTACCACATTCTAAACAGCGCCCCGTCCATTTCTGAAACTGAGCGCCGCAATTGGTGCATTCGAAAATTGTAGAAT
>CAZUWJ010000001.1:0-16833 GCA_964624315.1 uncultured Gammaproteobacteria bacterium | reverse complement strand
TTAATTTAACTTAGGAAATACCCGGACAGGCCCGTCCATTTCTGGAACTGAGCGCTGCAATTTGTACATTCGAAAATTGTGTTATTTTTTGACATTGTGTTAAGTAATCTTAAGTTTATTTAGTTACCTGTTAAGTAGTATAGCTTTTTTAAGTTAGCGTCCGTCGCTATTTTATCTTTGCCTACACAGAATGGAGATAGTTTTACACCATTGCCCATGAGTTCAAAATGCCAACTTTCTCTGAGGCTAAGTTTGCGTATATCTTTTAATCCTACACAAAAACCATTATTAAGCATTGCTTTTATAAATAGTTGTTGTTCTTTTGGTATGCACCATTTGGCAGGTTCGGAATACTTGCCTTTGCTATAAACAACCCCTCTGCTTTTTTCAGCGTTTTTATCTACGTCACCACAGGAGACGGTAGATGCACCGTTAGCAGAAGCATCTATGGCGTTGCCAGACATGTGTCCGATAGTACTACCTAGAAATTGTCCCCCAGCTGTTCTTTTTACGGAAAACGAAGCTTTGCAACCAGTTTTAATTTCACACAAATCTTTCCAATCTTTCATTGCTATTGCTTTTCCTTTAGGAAGGTCTGCTACCTTTGGGCATAGACAATGCCTGCGCATGTAAAAATATTGTGTTTCAGGTGAACGGGAAATATCAGTTACCCATACTTTCTTAAGGGTTTTTTTGCCGTCCTTATCATGATCTGTGCTATTGGCATTGTATTCTGCGACAGCATTTATAAAGGCTGCAACTAAATCCGGCCGGCCGGTTTTGCCAGCAGTATTAACTATTAGTTTATTTCCTGTTGGGAATTTTACCCAGCCGCTTGTATCCACTTCTCCTAGGTCTTCTGCTTTTACCTCTTCATACATGTGGATAGGCATATTTCCTTTTTCAACATATTGAACTTTGAGAGCTTTAAAGTTAACTAGGTTGGGATTAATAGTATAGAGTATCAAGAATGAACCCCAAGCTATCAAAAGCCCCATAACTATACGGCCAATACCTTTGTAGCCTTCTATTTTTTGGTCTTGGCCCATGGTGCCAGATATTAATATTTTTATACCCTGAATCATTATCATAATAACCGCCACAATACTTACTATTCCTAAACTAAATTTATAAAGAGCAGAAATGTATTCTGGCAACCAAGGTAACAGAAGATAGTCTCGTCCTTCTCTGTCTGTATAAATTATATCTGGGACGTCGGTAAAATCTAATCCCGGTATGCCGATGCTGGTTTTAGGTGTTTTAATATTGAAATCTTCTATTATTTTTGTGGTTGTTTGTTCAACGCAGTCATCTCCAGTAAAAAAAGTGCAGCCACTGGCAAAATCCTGAGAATATATATTATAAGGGCTGGGGTTTATAGACTGGCAAAATCCGTCATCTTTTTGTTTTTGGGATAGATAGTCAGGCCCAAAACAACGTGGGCCGGTTTTGTTAGGAACTCCTTCTTTTAGGCTACACAAACAAGAAGCGCCCTGCGTTTTTTCAACACCGCCAAATATTACCAAAATACTTAAACTGAAAATTAAAAATATTTTTTTCATATTATTCTGGTAAAAATTTGGTTAAAAGATCCGCAAAGTTTATATCTTCAAAAACATTAATACGTTTATTATTCATAAAAATTGTTGGATTATCTTTTGTATTTAATGCTCGAGCGATATTAAAGCTGTCCTCTATTTGTTTTTTAGTTTCTGCATCACTTAAACATTCATCCATTAAAGTTTTGTTGAGTTTTAATTCTTCAGCAATATCATTTAGCCCAACAGTGCTTAGATTGCTTTTTTTGGTTAATATTTTTTCTTGAAATTCCCAAAATTTAGCTTGTTTTCCAGCGCAATATAAAGTTTGGTGAGCTTGGGGATTGTCAGGTATAAAAAAATTATTAGAAGGAGCATCTTTCCAGATAAGTTTTATCTTGGTAGGATTTTTTTGGACAAAAGCTATTAAAGACGCCTGTTTTTCTTGGCATTCCTTGGAACAAGTATTTAGGTTAACAAATTCAGTGATAATTAATTCGGCTCCCGGGTTGCCCATGAAGTTATCTTTGGCAGTAATGGGGATGTTGTAAATTTGATTTTCTACGATTGGTTTGTCTGAATATTTTAATTTTATTTTACCAGCATTGTTAATTTCTTTATTTACCAAAAATAATAAAATTATAATTAGTATAAAAAACATTAGGAAGATTTTTTTATGATTCATATTATAGATCTAATTCAAAAATACCATTATTTTGGTTGCTTGTAAAAAATAATTTTTTGTTTATGTTGTCATAGCTAATGCTAGATACTGTGCGGTTGTCTTCTGTATCTATTTTATTTTTAAAACCATTTTTTAAGTTTATTCTATAGATATCATCATAAATGTTATTGGCTATTTCTGGAGCCATACCAGCTCCTTCAGGTAATATTTGTGGTACTGCACAATAGATAACATCTTTCTCGCCAAACGTGCATTTGTCAGCCCAAGTGCTGATATTTAAAAGAGTGCGATTTGAGCCTATCTCACCGCCATAAGAATTAACTATCCATAATTCTGGTTTGTTTTCATTTCTGGAGTTATACACACTGTATAATACTTTTTCTCCATCTTGTGACCATTTTGGTCTAAAATCAAAACCTTCTACTACGGCTGATTTAAAATTTTCCCCATTTAAACCAACAAATAATATTTCTTGTCTGTCAGCTCCGACTATATCTCCGGTTTTGCTAAAAGCAACGGTTTGTCCGCTAGGGGACCAATCAACGATTACTTTGTCGGCGTTGTTGCCCATTGGTTCTATTAGTTGTGTGCCAGTGCCGTTGCTATTTACTGTTACTAACCATCTGTTTTCTGGAGATAAACCAATGCTTTTGGCGCCCACTTTATCAGCTTGAGGAGAAAAAGTAAATTCTTCCCAGTGTTTAGGTAGAGTAGTTTGTTTTTCGTCGTTAAAGTCGTAAATAATATTAGAACCGTCTGGATATTCTAAGACCGCCTTATCAGTTGCATTAGCCCAAGTGACATTTTCTACATTATAAAAAATTTTATCAGACATAGCGGTAATATTACCGTCTTTGTCTGCTTTATAAAATTTTCCATCATAGCCGTTGTAATATCTCATTAAACCTTGGGCAGTGTTTAAAGAAACATTAACTGCGTAGTCTGAAGTGATTTGAGTTAGATTTTCTTTTTGTAAAAAAGAAGTGGTTTGTTTAGGGATGCTTTGAGAACTAGGTAGAATGCCTGTGACACCACCTTTCAGACCCTCTTCACTTACTGGTGTTCGTTTTCCAGCCCCTGGTAAGGCACCACCTTCGGTTGTGGTTACTACAATACCACTGTCGGTTTTTTGTCCAGGCGCAGTAGAGGTAAACATTTTATACAAAGCATAGGCGAGCAACATTACTACCAAGATAAAACCTAGAATTATCAATACCTTTTTTGTTCTATTAGTCATATTAACTCCTTATATTTATATTTATATTATACCAAATTATGCCGCTTTTTTAAAATCTGCCCCTTCGCTGTTTGGGGTTTTAGGTTGGTTTTGGTTTATATTAGCTACATTATCACCAGTTGTGTTTTCTTTTTTATCCTTTTTTTGCTTGGTTTGTTCGGGGTTATATTGATCAGGATTTTTGTAAGCAGCCTTTAGTTGATTGATCCTTATTCTTTTTTGTTTTTTTCTTTTGGCTAGAGCTAATTTTGGTTTTAATTTTTTTAAAATTTTGTTTACTCTTCGTAAAACAGTACCTATTGCCTTAGCAATTGCTCCGCTTGGAACAATGGCAAAAAATATAATTAAGATAGGTAAGAGAAATATTAGGATTATCGGCATAATTATAGTTTCTATCGTGGCAATAAAAGTTTGCCCCCAAATTCTAAGACCGTCTATAATACCCGCGGTTGAGCGACTGACCATCAGGAGACCCTTGATTGTTTGCATTGACCTGATAGCTGCTGTTAGTCCCGAAATACTAGCAGTATCTCTTAATCCCCGGAAAGCACTTTCTAAAGACGAGCCTAATCCTGGTATCCATTTTAAAATCGCAAAAGCTGGGCTAGCCATGATATCGTTGGTTTCTTTTTCTAAATCTTTTAATTCCTTTTGTTCTTTTTTAATTTGTTTTTTAATTCTTCGTTTTTTCATATATCTTGTAGATGCTAGCATATTAGCGATTCTACTTTGATCTTCGGGAGATTCTGGTTGTTGTTCGTCTGGTTGGGCCTCTTCTTTTTGTTTTGGATTTTCTTCGTTTCTAGCTTCCTGAGAATCAAAAGAGGTGAGTGGGGTGTCTTGTGTTTCAGGGGATTTGTTTGATTCTGTATTTGGGTCAGCGTTTTGTTGATTAGGATTTTCTTCTTTTGGATCGTTAAAATCTATTATATTGTTAGGTAATTGTTCATTTGGCTGATCTTGGTTATTTTCTTCTGCTGGTTTTCCTTCACCCGCCGTAGCTCCTCCAGGAGCAGAGGCTGGGTCTTCGCCCGCCGTAGCTTCCTCAGAATCGGAGGCTGGGTTCTCATCTTTCTTATCTTCCTCCCCATCATCACCCTCATCTTTCTTATCACCCTCATCTTTTTCTTTTTCCTCTTCTTCTTTATCCTTCTCATCTTCCTCACCATCTTCTTCTTCACCTCCACCACCTTTCTCAGAAGCGGAGGCTGGGTTTCCGCTTTCTTTATTTGGATCTTTAGTGTCAGGTTTGTCTTGTTCTTTATTATTTTCATTTTGTCCTTGCTCTTGTCCTTCCTCTGCCCCCGTTTCGTTATCTGATTTATTTTTTGGTTTTTCTTCGTCCGCCGTAGCTTCCTCAGAAGCGGAGGCTGGGCCCTCATCAGCCGCGGCTTCTTCAGCAGCAGTTTTTGAATTTTTACCACTTTTATTATTTTCTGCATTTTCTTGCTCTCCAGTTGTTTTTTGTGGAGTATTTTCTGGCTGTTTTGATAAACCTCCACCTTGATTTGAAGTAGACGGCGTAGTATTCGTTTGTTCTATTTTATTTTTTGCTTCAGCAAAATTTGTAACATTATCTGATTTTATATTAGCTTCAATATCCAAATCAAGATCCATATTTTTTAATTGAATCTTTTTTCTTTGTTTTTCTTTGGCCATATCAAGAGCAATTATTTCTTCTTCCTCTTCCTCATTTTGATTGTCAGCCAAATTATCAGGCATTTATTTTAGTTTAAGTTCGTCTTTTAAAAAATTTATTTCAAAAGATGGTTTAAGTTTGTTTTGAATAAAAATTTGGTATAAACTTTTTTCTATATCTGTTCTGATTTGTTTCCTCAAATTTCTAGCGTTTGTTTTCTCAAATTTTTCTAAAATATTATTTATTTCTTGGTTCGTAATTTTTAGGTTTATCTGATGCTCTAGTATTTTTTTATTAATATTTTTGATTTCAAGTTTAATAATGTTTTTTAAGTCCTCTTTATCTAGGTTGTTAAATATGCAGATATCATCTAAGCGGTTAATAATTTCAGAAGTAAAATGTGATTTTAATTTTTTAATTATTTTATATTCCAAATTTTTGTTGTTTTGTTTTTGTTTATCAAAACCAAAACTTTGGCTGTTTATAATATCTGAGCCAATACTTGTTGTTAGTACTATTATAGCATGTTTGAAAGATATTTTCTTGCCCGTGCTGTCACTAATTTCACCTTCGTCTAAAATTTGCAAGAGTATTTTTACAATATCAGGATGAGCTTTGTCTATTTCGTCAAAAAGTACAATAGAATAGGGGTCTTTTTTTATTTTATCAGTAAAATTATTAGTTTCTTTATATCCAATATATCCAGCGGGAGAGCCTAATAATTTTGATAGAGTGTGTTTTTCTGAATATTCACTCATGTTTAATTTAATAAGAGCATCTTTTTCTGGGTATAGTATTTTTGCCAGTTGTTTACTTAATTCTGTTTTACCAACTCCGCTGTCTCCCACAAATAACAAAGAAGCACAAGGCCGGTCATCTTCCTGAAGGTTCAATTCTGATTTTTGGATAGCGTCAATAGTTTTTGTTATGGTTAAACTTTGTCCGATGATAAGTTTTTCTAATTCTTTTTTAATGTTATTGTATTTGTTAGTTTTGTTTTTAACAACTTCTTGTCCGGTGATAAAATTAATTTGGTTGTCAACGTCAACTGGTTTGATCGTAACTTTGTTTTGTGTTGGTTTTTGTTTTTTTACTTTTTCTAATTCTTTTTTTATTTTTTCTTCCTCATTTTTAATCTCTAGGGCTTTTTTAAGTTGGCCTTTCAAAGTGAAGTCTTTTTTTAATTTGTTTACTTTTTCTAGTTCTTTTTCCAAATTAATAGTTTGTATTTTTTTGGTTTGTTTAAGTTTTTTAATTTTTTTGGCAGAAGCAGTTTCGTCTAACAAATCAATGGCTTTGTCTGGCATAGCCTTGTGAGTCAAATATTTTTGAGCGTGTCTGGCGATAACTTCTAAGCTTTCATCAGTTATTTTTACTTTATGAAATTTTTCATAGTTTGTTTTTATACCTTTCAATATTTCTATGGTTTCGTTTAAATTAGGTTCAATAATATTAATAGGCTGGAATCTTCTTTCTAGAGCAGGATCATTTTCTATATATTTTTTGTATTCTTCCCAAGTGGTAGAACCAATACATCTTATTTGTCCACGAGCTAGGGCAGGTTTAAGAATATTAGCTGCATCCATTGAACCTTGGTTAGAACCAGCTCCAACTATGTTATGTATCTCATCTATAAATAGTATGATGTTGGGGTCTTTGGATATTTCTTCTATTACTTGTTTTAGTCTCATTTCAAATTCTCCTCTGTACATTGAACCCGCCACCAGACTTGCCATGTCCAGGGAATATATTTTTTTGCCATATAAAATTTCTGGCACGTCATTGTTAATTATTTTTTTAGCGAGGCCTTCCACTATCGCAGTTTTTCCAACCCCTGGATCTCCTAATAAAATCGGATTATTTTTGTTGCGTCGGCAGATTATTTGCACCATTCTTTCTACTTCTTTTTTTCGGCCTATTACTGGATCAATTTTTTTTTGATTTTTGGGGTTAGTTAATTCAACTGCAAATTGTTCAATAGAGTTCTTTTTATCTCCAGAAAACATTTCCAAAAGAGGATTTTTGTTATTAGCGGGATTTTCGTTAATGCCATTAAACTGGTTAACAGTGTCCGCCAGTTCGTTTATCTGAGGGAAGTTTGATGTATTTTTTATTATACTTTCTATTTGTTTAATTATTTCTTCCTTTTGAATTTTTGAATTTTTTAATATTTTTTCTATATTTTCATCTGGAATATTGATGAGACTATATAGCAAATGTTCGCTACCAACATAATTATTATAATTTTCATAAGCCAAAACTACTGACTGTTCTAGAATGTCTTTGGTTTTTTCAGATAGGTTTGCAAAAGTTTTTGTTTTGTTATTTTTTTCCTGAATTTGGGGTAAAGTTAATATTATTTTATTTATTTCCTCTGGTTTGATTTTTAGCTTTGACATAACATCAAAGCTAATAGACCCCTTTTCAATGGATAAAGAAAAGAATAAATGTATTGGCTCAACTTCTACATGTTTTAATTCGGTTGCGAGCTGGATAGCATGTGAGAGGCTGTTTTTTAGATGAGTTGAAAATCTGTCTATTATTTGCATAGGCTTGCTTTATTTTTAAGTTTATTATATAATTTTTGTGTGTTTAAGTCAAAGTTATGGATAATACTCAAATTATTAAAAAATTAGAATTGTTAAAGGAAAAAGGTCTGGTAGAGCCTGCTTTTTTGAATATTAAAAGATGGCTTGAAGAAGATAGATACCTAGAGTTTGTAGAGGATTTATTAAAAATAATAGAAAAGGAAGATGTTGAGGAATTAAATGATTCTTTTTATCAAGTTTTACCTTTTGGTACAGCTGGTAGAAGGGGTAGGATGGGTATTGGGGATAATCGTATAAACATTTTAACTATTTCAGAGTCAGCTCAAGGTTTGATTGATTATTTGTTTGATATTTATCCAGTAGAAGAAGTCAAAAAAAGAGGCGTGGTTGTTACTTATGATGTGCGTCATAATTCTTTGCTTTATGCCCAAACTGCTGCTACTGTGTTTGCTGCCAATGATGTTAAGGTTTATTTTTTTGATGGAGTGAGGTCTACTCCACAGTTATCTTTTACAATTCGTCATAAAAAGACTATCGCCGGTATTATGATAAGTGCTAGCCATAATATCCCAGCAGATAATGGGATAAAAATATTTGCAGAAACAGGTGGTCAAATAGTTCCTCCTCATGATATAGGTATTATCAAAAAAGCTCAAGCAGTAAAAATTATTAAAAAAGATGATTTTTATGATGCTTTAGAAGAAGAAAAAATAGTAATAGTTACGGAAGATATAGATTCTGCTTATCATCAAACAGTTGCTTCTTTAACATTAAATGAGGACAGAGATATAAAGATTGTATTTACTCCTTTGCACGGTTGTGCATCTACTTCTTTTTTACCAGTGTTAAAAGAGGTTGGTTTTAGAGATATAGTTTTAGTAGAAGAACAAATGGCTTTTGATGCTAATTTTACTAATGTTGCTAATCAAATTCCAAATCCAGAAGTTCCCATTTCTTTGGAATTAGCTATTAAATATGCTAAGAAAAATAAAGCCGACATCGTGTTAGCGGCTGACCCAGATGCTGATAGGATAGGTGTTGTTAGCAAAAAAGATTTAAAATCTTCAGACTATATATTTTTGAACGGTAATCAGATAGGAGTTTTGATATTTGATTATATAGTTTCTAGATTAAAAGAAAAACAAAAATTACAGACAAGTAATTATTTAATTAAAACAGTTGTAACCACCGAGCTTTTGACTAAAATCGCCAAAGATAATGGCCTAAATGTTATTGGTGATTTGCCAGTTGGTTTTAAATATATAGGTGATATTATTGAACAAAAAATAGATAAAGGTGAATTTTTATTTGGAGCAGAAGAAAGTCATGGCTACTTGCACGGGGATTATGCGCGTGACAAAGACGGGGCCATAGCTGCTTTATTTGTCTGTGAATATGCGGCTTTACTTAAAAAAGAAAATAAAACTCTTTTTGAACAATTGGAAAATATTAAGAAAGAGTATGGATATTATAGGGAATTATTACAAAATGTTTATTATCTAGGTATGGACGGGCGTGAAAAAATGATAAAAATTATGCATGTTTTACGAGAAGAAATGCCTGATAAGATAGGTGATATAGAGGTGTTTGAAGTTTTGGATCAGCGTAAAAAAGTATTTATAAATCCTAAAAATAAACAAGTTATTAGAGAATATGAAGGCTATGAAGATGACTCTTTAATTTTTTATTTGAATGAAGAAAAAACTAATAGAGTGGTGGTTAGGCCTTCAGGCACTGAACCAAAGATAAAATTTTATATTGCCCAAGGTCAGGAATTGGAAAATAAAGAAGATGAACGTGAGTATAAAGAAGTCAAAAAACAAGTAGACGATTCAGTATTTAAAGTTTTGGAAGAATTTGTTAAATACGCTGAAAATATATCACCAGGAGGGAAAAGATTTGAAATATTAGGATAAAAATATAAAATATTTAATAAACGCCTTCTTTATAAGAGGGTGTTTATATTCAGATGATTTTGTGTTAAAATAAGATAAACTTAAATTATATAAATATTATGTTTAAAAGAATTATCTTTGTTTTTACTTTTTTGTTTATTTTTGTGCCTAATTTAGTTTTAGCTCAAACAATAGATGAACCGTTAAATGTAGAGCCAGCTGTTAAACCAGTGATTACAGCCCTTGATTTTATTAAGGTTAATAAAAAAATCATTTTTGATGCTTCGGCTTCTGTTTTGGATAGTGAACAAAAAGATCTCGTCTATTATCGTTGGGATTTTGGAGATGGTATGTGGCAGTCAGGTCAAGAAGTGGTGCACCAGTATGATAAAATCGGTAATTATGAGGTTGAGTTGACCCTGACAATTGGTGATGAAATATTTAGTGTTAGTCAAAATGTTTTAGTTTACGACAAAAAAGCTTTATTAATTACTGATGAGCAAAAAAGCGAAGAAATAGGTTTGATAGAAGAACAGGCTGCTGAGAACGGTGTTGCTTTGAAAGTTTTTTCAGTTGTTAATGAAGATGGATTTTTGAGTGAAGACAGGTTAGTTCAAGCAATTACTGAAGAGACAGATTATATCAAAGGTGCTGATACTCTTATTTTTTATACAAAATCTGCTCTTGGCATCCAATCTTTTACTAGATACTTTCAGGATTTAAAAGATTCTGAAAAAGATATATTACGTAATAAATATTTTGTAAAAATAACTGATAGTAGCATGGACGTGGCCCAAAATTTGGTTTTTCAATCTTTTAAAATTATTGGTCCGGAATTTATTTTATTGACTCGTCCTGAAGCCTTAAACCCTATTTTTACATCACAGAATTATTCTGATTTGACAGCTGATTTACACGGACGAGGGGTAGAGTACCGAATAGTGGATGATCGAACTGGTAAACCCTGGTATTATTTTTTGTCTCACCTTTTAACTTATTTTGTTTCTCGCGGGGTGCCTTCTAACACTTTATATTTGATATTAATTTTACCATTTTTAACTTTTATTACAGTATTTTTTAGGCAAGTTATTGGTTTTAGCACTTTTGGTGTTTACGCTCCAGTTATGATTGCAGCTTCTTTTTATATTTTAGGTTTAGATTTGGGTCTCATAACTTTCTTTTTTGTAGTTATGACGGCGTATTTTTTAAAATATGTTATTAATAAATTTGAATTACTTTATTTGCCAAAAGTAGCTTTGAATCTTAGTTTTATTAGTCTATCTTTTTTTGCCGTGATTTGGGTTTATTTATGGCTTGATGTGCCGTTGTCTTTTAGTTTAGCAATTTTTCCAATGTTAGTAATGTCTACTATCTCAGAAAAATTTATGGCCGCCCAGTCTGAAGAGGGTTTTTCCGGGGCTTTTTGGGGAGTGGTAGAAACATTACTTGTAGTTGTAGTTTCTTATTATTTAATTACTAGAGTAAGTTTTAATAATATACTTTTGTCTTATCCAGAAATGGTATTTATTCCGTTTATTTTAAATTTTATTTTAGGAAAATTTTCCGGCTTACGTTTAAATGAGTATTTTCGTTTCAGAAGTTTATTTTCCGACCATACCGAAGAATAATTTATGAAATTTTTTGATAGAGCAAAAAGTATATTGGGGATTAATGCTCGTAATCTTTTGTTTGTTGGTAGATATAATGATCGAGCCAGTAAGCGTTTTGCTGATGATAAAATTTTTACAAAAAATTATTTGAGTTCTAGAAATGTTGGGGTAGCTAAAATATACGCGATTATTAAAGACCACAAAGATTTACATAATTTCAACCCAAAATCATTACCAAATAGTTTTGTTATTAAACCTAACAAAGGATATGGTGGTGAGGGAATATTAGTTATAAAAAATAAATACAAAGATAAGTTTGTTGATATTGAAGACAAAGAATATGATTGGAAAAGTATTTATCGTCATTTAGTCTCTATCCTTGATGGTAAATATGCTATTTCTGGCAGAGGAGACAAGGCTATTGTAGAAGAAAGGTTAGAAACACACGAATATTTTAAAAATTATGTAGATCAGGGGTTGCCAGATATAAGAGTGATAGTTTTTAATTATGTGCCAGTAATTGCCATGTTGCGTTTACCTACTATAGAGTCTAAAGGAAAGGCTAACTTACATTTGGGTGCGGTGGGTGTTGGAATAGATATAGCAAGTGGTAAAGCCACTTATGCAGTACAGGATAATAAATTTATTAAAAAATTACCAAATGGAGAAAAAGTCAGCTCAATAAAATTGCCCCATTGGGACGAGATACTTTTGACGGCTTCTCGGGCTCAGCACGCTAGTCAAATTAAGTTTTTAGCAGTTGATATAGTATTGTCGACTGAAGGAATAAAGATTTTAGAATTAAATGCTAGAGCTGGTTTGAGTGTCCAAATTGCCAATCAACTACCTTTGAAAAAGCGTCTGGAAAAAGTTATGGATCTAACCGTGCCTAATCCTGACAAAGGAGTTGAAGTCAGCAAAACTCTTTTTAGTTCCAATATACCAGTAGAGCAAAAAGAAGAAAAAGAAGAAAAACCTATCATAGGCTTGTTTGAACTCGTGGATATTTTAAATACTAAATATAAAAATGTTTTAGTGAAGATTGATCCTCATGCTGATAAAGTTTTGGTTGATAAAACTTTAGTTGATTTGGATAATAAAGACAATAAATTTGATATTAGATTAAAAAATAAAAGAATTACTTTGCCGTTTGAATTTCAGAATTTGGAGGGAAAATATAAAATGATTTTAGCTGGTAAGTATTTACAGGATTTTTTAATAGATATTAATTTGAAACATGAACAAATTGATACCCGTAAAGATGATTTAGTTGAAGAAAAAATAATTAAAAATATTGATAAGAAAATTTTTGAATTGTCTCGTAAAATAAATGTGTTATCTTTGGTAAAGCCTATTAATTTAGATCAAGAAAAAGATAGTTTTTTTAATAGCCCAACTTTTTCTCCTAGATTTTTTTATAAAACGCCCAAAGTTGATATTGAATTATTACGTAAAGAATTAAAAAGTTTGCCTAGAAATTTTAATCATCCCTTGGGTAAATTATTTTCTAAAAAAATAAAAGAACTAGAAAATATTTTAGATTTAGCTGGGGCGATTAATTCTTCTGATTTACAAACTATTTCTGAAAAAATATACGGCAAAGTAGATAAGATGCTATATGATAAAGCGATAAATTATATAAAGGACAATCCAATAGAAAAAGATAATAGCAAGATTTTGTCTTATAAACAAGTTGTAAAAAGAATAGAAGAATTTTTGGATAAAAATAAACTTGGAAAATGGAAAATAAAAAATACTGAAGGTAAAGTGTCAGATGTTGCAGTTAATAAAGGTAATACAATATTTTTGCGTGAAGATATCAAATTTACTGAAAATAGATTGAAAGCAGTGATAATCCATGAAATAGCCACTCATATTTTTAGATTAGAAAATAGTAAGTTTTCTAATTATAAATTATTTGAGAGTGGCACAGCCGGATATTTAGCAACTGAAGAAGGGTTGGCTATTTATAATCAAAAAAAATTAGGTGTTAACTTGGGTGAAAAAGATATTCAGCCAGCCTTACATGTCATTGGCATATATTTAGCAGATGAGATGTCCTATTTAGATTTGTTTCATTATCTAAAAGATAATTATAAAGTGAGTGATGAGACTGCTTGGAGAACTTGTTTAAAGTGTAAAAGAGGTTTAATAGATACTTCAAAAAAGGTTGCCTTTACTCGTGATTTAGTTTATTTTGATGGTTATAATAAAGTAAAACAATATTTAGAGAACGAGACTGATGGTTTAAAAAATGTTTATATAGGTAAAGTGGGGATTGGAGATTTACCACTACTTGATTTAAAGCAGTTCAAAGTCAGATATTTGCCTGATTATAATTTGTAATTTAAGGTTGACTTTTTTGACTTTTAGAAGTATAATTTAGCTCTTCATATAATATAACGGCTTATGTTAGAGAAAACTACTTACGGTAAAAAAAGAGCTAGAAATGGGAGATTTGTATTGGTAGCTCCTCACGGGGCAGGTGATGATTTGAAAACTGGGATAATAGCGGTGCGTTTGGCCAAAGTATTAAAAAGCACATATATTGTTAACAATAAATATAAAAAAAATAGTAATGATAATATAATAGACGATGAATTTGTAGAAGATTTTAATAGATTAAGATGGGGAAGAATTAAAAATAAATATCTTTGGGCTAGAAAAAAACCGGCAATGAAAGAATTTTATTCTGATATTGAAAAAAAATGTGAAGATATTAAAAAGAATAATAAAAAACCAGTCGTTGTTTATTTGCATGCTATGAAAAATGATGAGGTCGGGATAGATATTGGGGTAGGTTTAAAGTTTAAAAAGAATAGACTTTTTGGAGCACACAATCATTTTGATTTTAATTTTAATACTGGGGAAGTTACTTTAAAAATTGGTAAAGCAAAGAGGTTGAAAAAATTTTTAGAAAGTAGTTTGACAAAAGACCGTGGTTTGGATGTTACCATAGGAGAAGTATATTCTGGCTGGAGTCGTCGTTCGGCTATACAATTTCACAAAAATGGTTTAAGAAATGATTATGCTATGCAATTGGAAATAAATCAATATTTACGCAAAGACGATGTGAATATTAATTATCTAGTTGATTTATTATCCCGAGCTTTGATAAATATTTTTAATTAAAAATTATAAATAAAATAAATTATGAAATTACATGTGTTAATTTTCGGCAGACCTGAGCGTTTGAGCGATGTAAGTAAAAAAGATTTGAATTTATTGCAAGTAGCAGCTGAAAATTTAGGTCATAAATTAGAAGTTATATATTCTAGTGATTGCCAGTTGGTTTTTGGTGGAAAACCTTCTATATTAATTAAAAATAAAAAATTAGATATAAAAGTTTTATTAGTTAGGGCCAATTTTTTAGGCGCTAATGTTGAGTTTAGAACAGCCATTATTAAACAATTTCAAATTACTGGTATCCCAGTGGTGAATGATCATTTGTCAGTATTAAAAGCAAAAAATAAATTACGTACCATGCAATCTTTGGGAAAAGCAAAAGTGCCGGTACCAAAAACATATATGTTAGCTTCAACTGAATATATAGATGATGCTGTTGAGTATATTGGTAAATTCCCGATGATTTTAAAAACAGTAACCGGTTCACACGGCAGTGGTGTTTCTATTATAGAAAGCAAAAGAGGTTTGCGTAGTATAGTAGAACTTGTTATGCGTAATGATGGACCAGCTCCTCTGATGTTGCAAGAATATGTTAAAGAAAGTAAAGGTAAAGATGTTAGAGTGTTTATAGTTGGTAAAAGAATTTTAGCTGCCATGGAAAGAATAGCTTCTAATCGTAATGAGTTTCGTTCCAATTTTCATTTAGGTGGTAGAGTAAGGGTGGCTGAAATGACTCGTAAGGAAAAAGATGTATCTTTTGCAGCGGTTTCAGCTATTGGTCTTGATATGGCTGGAGTGGATATTATTAGAACTAGTGCTGGGCCAAAGGTGTTGGAGGTTAATGCCAACCCTGGTCTAGAGGGGATTACCTTGGCGACTGGTCGTGATATTGCTGGAGAAATAATTAAGCATGTAGTAGAAGTTGCCAAAACAAAGAAAAAGAAAAAATAAATTAAAAACTAGGCGTACGTTTTAATGTACATTAAAACGTACGCCTAAAAAACTCCGAGTAAATTTACTTGGAGTTTTTTAAATGAATTTTTTTATTTGTCATCCCTGCAATCCGCCAGCTGGCGGAGGGGATCTAGGAGATTTTACTCTTTTTAGATGTTTCGCTCCGCTCAACATGACATTTACTACTGTTATTAATAAAACACTGTCATCCTGAGGTAGCGAAGGATCTGTGGCTATTCTTTATGGTATTTGCCCCTATGTCATCTCCCTTAGTTTTTTGATCCGTTCTTTTATCGGCGGGTGTGTGGAAAAAAGAGACTTTAATTTTTGTTTACCAGAGAATGGGTTAGCGATAAATAAATGGGCGGTAGCGGTTGAAGCTTTTTTCATCGGTTTTTGTTCTTGGCTAATTTTTTCAAGAGCGCTAGCTAACCCATCAGGATAACGGGTCAAAAGCGAAGCAGAGGCATCGGCCAAGTATTCTCTTTTTCTAGAGATTGCTAGTTTTATAAGTTCAGCGATTAAAGGTGATAAAATCGCTAATACAATTCCAATTATTAAAAATGCAGGATTAGATTTTGAATTACGATCGCGTCTGCCAAAAAGTTGTGAACGGATAAAAATATCAGAGATCAAGGCAATCGTTCCAACTAGAACTGCCACCAAAGTCATAAAACGAATATCGTAATTTTTGACATGTGATAGCTCGTGAGCAATTACTCCTTCTAATTCTTCGTTTTCTAATTTTTGAATAGCTCCCCGAGTAAGGGCAATAGAGGATAGCTCTGGTTTGCGACCGGTAGCAAAAGCATTTATAGCCATGTCTTCTATAATATATACTTTTGGCATTGGTATACCGCTCGCAATACACAAATTTTCTACCATGTTATAAATAGAACGGTCAGTTTCTTTGCTGATAGGTTTGGCCCCAGTTGAAGTTAAAGCAATTTTATCTCCTTTAAAATATGAAATAGAGGTCATGAGAAGAGATAAAATTATTGCTCCCCAAACTATAATATAGCTACCATCACCCCATAAATACTCTAAACCATAACTAATACCAATAATGATGGTGATAAATAACATCATTAAAATTATAGAGTTTCTTTTGTTAGAGTCTATTTGTGAGTACATAGTTTAGTGGGTAATAATAAGTAAAATGGCTGTTATTATCTTGTTTGTTGGCAGGCAAAGGGTGTTGCCACCCTGAAAGGAGTAGCGTCATCCTGAGCAGGGTATTGTCATCCTGAGCAGGGTATTGTCATCCTGAGGAACCGAAGGATCTTAAAACCAGTTAATAGATCCTTCGGTTCCTCAGGATGACAGGTGGTAAATGTCATTCCGAGCTTGTCGAGGAATCTTTCAGAGTAATATTAATAGTAAGAAAGATCTCTCGGCAACCTGCCTGCCGGCGAGGCAGGGCTCGAGATGACAATGTTTTACTCAGGATGACAATGTTTAGTTTACGATTATTATTGTACTACATTTGACATTTTTAGTAAAATATGATATAAATAAGTGTTCATTCGTCCGCTTTTGTCATCATGGCAGGAGCGGATTTTTTGTTGCAATAAAAAAACTGCCTATTATGGCAGTTTTT